>JASFTA010000111.1:0-5733 GCA_050114115.1 Desulfobacterales bacterium
TTGGCGCACCGATGGCCGCCGGCGGTTGGCACCTGTTTTGCTACCTAAGCTGTAATAAATGTATGAAATGAAAGGCTGCGCATCGACATTGAGTGACCGCCAAAAACCCAAGAAAACAGGTTCGCCTCCTCCCACAATCGATGATAAACCCTCGCCGAGCGCCAAGCCCGGGCTGCTGCCCTTTCAACCTTTTCAATCAAGCTCCTGTGTCTGGTCTCAAGGCCGGCTGGACATGAACAAACTTTGCGACAAGAGCCATCGTTGCAGCGAATGTCCCCTGGACAAAGCCCTCCAAGATGCGGCCGAAAAAAACCGCACCGACCGTCGCCAGGGTAAGATTCCCCTGACCCCCAACGGTCGCATCGCCTACACCCGCGAGCGCCTCAAAATGCTGCCGGAGGGCGAGCGCCCCTGCCTGCTCTATGCCAACGGCCTGATCGACTACAAGATCTGCTGCAGTAATTATGAGTGCGTCTTTTGTGAATTCGACCGTTATTTTACCGAGCACTATCCCGTCCATGCCGTGGTAAGGCCCCTGGATATTATGAATATCCAGGGCTTCCGCCTGCCCCAGGGTTACTACTACCATCTAGGGCACACCTGGGTGCGTATCGAGGAAAAAGAAGCCGTCTGCATCGGCATCGACGATTTCGCCTTAAGGCTCATGGGGACGGTGGATCGCTTCGAACTGCCCTTCGTGGGGCACAAGGTCCATCAGGGGCAGGACGTGTTCAAAGCCGTCCGCGGCGAGCAGCAGATCGCTCTGCAGATGCCGGTAAGCGGCGTTGTCGCGTCGATCAATCTGGCTGTCAGGGAGAAAACCGAACTGGCCATCGAGGATCCCTATGCCAGCGGCTGGCTGATCAGGATCCAGACGCATCATCTGCGCCGCGACCTCAAAAAACTGACCCTGGGCAGCGAATCCGTCGACTGGCTCAACCGTGAGATCGACCGTCTCAACCATGAGCTGGCATCCATCGGCAGAATGCCGGTCGAAGAGGCGGCCGCCGGGGATACACCCGCGGAGGTGTCGCCCATCGACTGGGAGCGGCTCAGCCGCTTGTTTTTACATACGTCTTAGACAGGCGCTGCAACAGCCCTGAGAAAATGCAAAATAAAATGCAACGGCGTTCAACAGGCGAAGAAAGGAGGCGACCCCAAGCCGCCGCGACGATCGGCGGCTTCACGTCGGCACGCTCAGCCCGTCAAACGTAGGGGGTCAGCTTTCCCGCGCGCGGGCCGGAAACGTTAAAGGAGAAAGGCATGAATATGTCAAACAGCTGGAATTGGAACACCGGCAAGAAGATCATCGCCGAATTCGGCAAATGGGAGGATTCGTTTGATTGGGTCGAAGAACCTTATGTCAGCCCGGATGGCGAAAAAATCGCGGCAGTTGTCAAGACCGGGGAGATGGAATTCAGCGTCTGCGTCAACGGCAGCGCCTGGGAAAACAAATTCGACAAAATCTGGTATCCACGGTTTGCCCCCGATGGCCGTTTGACGGCGATTGTTTCGGATACGGGTGCGTGGACCCTGGCGATTGACGGCGAAGCCTGGGATGAGACCTTCGATTACATCTGGGATACGCGGTTTACGCCGGATGGCAAAACGATCGTGTGCACGGCCCAGCAGGGCATGCAATACCTGCTGGTAAAAAACGGCGCCCCCTGGGGAGAGGCCACGTACGCCAATATCGGGCATACCGCCATCAGCCCGGACGGCAGTCGCCTGGCGGCCGTCGTGCAGACCGAAGAGTTCAGTGAAGGCGACATTTTCAAATTCCAGGAAGGTTGCTATTCCGTTGCCGTGAACGGACACCCCTGGGAGCGCAATTTCGTGAATGCCTGGGAAACCAGCTTTTCCGCCAACAACCAGCACGTGGCCAGCGAGGTGCGCCTGTCGCTCTACGACTATACGATCGCCGTTGACGGTCAGACCTGGAGCAGCGTCTATCCATCGGTGTGGAAACCCCTTTTCAGCCCCAAGGACAACACGGTCACCGCCCCGGTCAAAACGCCGGGTGGCTGGACCCTGGCGTGTGACGGGCAACCGCTGTGGGCCAACACCTATGCTCAGTTGTGGCATCACTTCTACAGTCCGGACGGCGAAAGGATCGCGGCCATCGCCGCTCCCAAGTTCGGCCGCTGGACGATCGCCATCGACGATCGGCCCTGGTCGGCGACCTTTGGCGACTTCGTCGATGAAGCGCTTTTCAGCCCGGACGGTCAGCGTGTGGCCTGCGTCGGGGTGGAAAACAAAAAACACCAGATCGCCGTGGATGGCCAAACCTGGGCCGGCGGCTACGACATGGCCTTTAAGCCGGTCTTCAGTCCGGACAGCCAGCATGTGGCGGCGCGGGTCGAACAAGACGGTCAGTTCCTCATCCTGGTGGACGGCACGCCCCTCAAAGAAACCTTCACCCGGGTATGGGATCCGGTCTTCAGTCCGGACGGTCGTCATATTCTGGTGCGAGCCCTGGAACACCAAGGCGCGAACACGGTCTACACCCGCACCGTATTGCCCTTAACCGAAATTCTGGGCTGAAAGGAGCAAAACCATGCATACGATTTATAATTTTGTCTCCGGCCCCCTGGCTTGGGTGGCTTTTATCCTTTTTTTCGGAGGCATTCTCTACCAGTTGATCAGCCGCGCTGTGCTGGCAAAAAAGAAGGACCCCTACGTTTACGAATACTGGAGCTTCTTCTACGCCCTGCGCTCGATCCTGCACTGGATCTTTCCCTTTGCCAGCACCAACAGCCGCAGTCGGCCGGTGCTCACCATCGTGACCTTCGTCTTTCATCTGTGCATCTTTGTGGCCCCCCTGTTTCTCTTTGCGCACATTACCCTGATTCATGACGCCATCGGCATCAGCTGGTGGTTCATGCCCGATGGCGTGGCCGATATTCTAACACTGGTGGTGATCGGGGCCTGTGTTTTCTTTCTGGTGCGGCGCCTGATTCAACCGGATGTCAAATATCTGTCCACGCCCATGGATTTCATCCTCTTGGGTTTGGTGGCCCTGCCCTTCATCACCGGCTATTGGGCCTACCACCAGTGGCCGGGCAACGAGTTCATGACGATTCTGCATATGTTATCGGGCGAAATTTTACTGGTCGCCATCCCCTTCACCAAGCTCAATCACGCGTTTCTATTCTTTTTTACCCGCGGCTACATGGGCTCGGAGTTCGGCGGGGTGCGCTTCGCCCGGGATTGGTAACCGACTGATCAGGACCTCATCAGGAAGGAAAGTCAACGATGAATGATGCAACCGCCGTTGAAACCAAAAAGATTTATGACAAAGGCATTGAAGAAGGCGCGGCGAAGCTGACGCCGGAAAGAATCCAGAAAGTTTACCGGCAAATGATGGATGCGGAGGCGGGCGCCCGCCTGAAAACCTACGTGGAATCCTGTGTGAGCTGTGGGCTGTGCAGCGAGGCCTGCCATTTCTATCTCTCCAACGACAAAGATCCACGCTTCGCACCGGCTGGCAAAGTCCGTCAAACCATGGCCGAACTGATGAAGAAGAAGGGGAAGGTCAGCGTGGCGTTCATGAAAAAGGCGTCCGAGATCGCCAGCACCGAGTGCAACCTGTGCAAACGCTGCGCCCAGTACTGCCCGTTCGGCCTGGATGTGGCGTTCGTAATGCTGTTTGTCCGCCGCATGTGCCACAAGCTGGGGATATCCCCTCAATATATTCAGGACACGGCCCACAGCCATTCGGCCACCTGCAACCAGATGTGGGTCAAGGAAGATGAATGGATCGACAGCCTCCAGTGGCAGGAGGAAGAGGCCCAGGAGGAAATTGAAAACCTGCGCATCCCGGTGGAGAAAGAGGGGGCCGATATCTTCTATTCGGTCATCGGACCGGAGCCCAAATTCCGGGCCCAGTTGATCTATCAGGCCGCCGTGATTTTCAACGTGGCCGGCCTGAACTGGACCATGCCCGCCACGCCGGGGTGGGACAACAGCGACATGGCCATGTATACCGGCGACAACGAAATCATGGCGCGTATCAAGCGTATGCATTTCGAGACCGCCATGCGCCTCAAAGTCAAACGCATTGTGATGGGCGAATGCGGCCACGCCTTCCGCTCCATCTACGACATGGGCAACCGGGCCCTGGGATGGCGCATGCCGCCGGTGGAGGTCACCCATTCGATCGAATTTTTCTACGAGCTGATCCGGGACGGCCGCATCAAAATCGTGGATAAATACAAGCCCACCGTGACCATCCACGATCCCTGCAACGTGATTCGCGGCCGTGGCCTGCACGACATGCTGCGCTATGTGGTCCACGCGATCTGCGAGAACGTGGTCGAAATGCATCCCAACCGCGAGCTCAATTTCTGCTGCTCCGCGGGCGGCGGCGTGATCAACTGCGGTCCGCCCTGGAAAATGAAACGGGTCAACGGCAACAAGGTCAAGGCCAACCAGCTTTTCGAAAGCAAGAGCCGTGGGGCCGAAACCTGCGTGGCCCCCTGTCACAACTGCCACGGTGGCCTGGAAGACATCATCCATCACAACGAAATCGGGATGGATTTGAAGTTCCTGGGCGACATCATCTATGAAGTTATGGAAAAGCCCGAACGCGTCTAACCGCCCCAAATACCGTCTCGCTTAGACGCCGAGAGGACAAGGAGAAAACCGCATGCAAACAAAATACGTTTTGATCCTGACTTTGATTGGCATGATCGCCCTGGCCGGATTGACGGCGTACGCCCAGGAAGATATAGAATTCGTCGAGGACAGCGGATTCGCGACCAACATGCGCCCCCTGGCGGCCTTCAAACATGACGAGCACAACGAAAAAGCCGGCATCGACGACTGCATCGAATGCCATCATGTTTACGATGATGCCGGCAACCGGTTGGAAGACGAAAGCTCCGAGGACCAGGAATGCTCTGAGTGCCACGGGGCCGAGGGCGATGATTACCCCATGGAGCTTGTGCGCCGCTATCACATGAACTGCAAGGGCTGCCACCAGGCGGAAAAGGCTGGCCCGGTCACTTGCGGGACCTGTCATGTGGGGACGCAGTGATGACAATGCGATCGCAGCGAAACCCCCTTGGGGTTTATGGCGGCGGTCGGAACCATCCGCGAAAACAATCAACAGAAAGGCCTGCCCATGGCAAAGCGAATCCTTATCGTCGACGACGACCCGGTCGTGGTCAAGTATCTTAAGACCCTCTTCGAAGAGAGCGATTATGAAACCGACTCGGCTTCCAACGGTGTCGAGGGCCTGGAAAAAATGAAGGCCAACAAGCCCGACATGATCACCCTCGATCTGGAAATGCCCGAAGAATGGGGTTCCCGACTTTACCGCAAAATGAGCAAGGACAAGGACCTCAAGGACATACCGGTAATCGTGATCAGCGGCATGGCCGGCCGCCACGCCATCAAATCGGCCGTGGCCTATGTGGCCAAACCCTTTGACCCCGACAAGTTGCTGGGCATCGTCAAAAAAACCATCGGCTAATCACGGAACCTACCAACGGCGGCCGCCCCGCGAAGTCGGGGTCGGCCTGCCGTTCTGTGGCGTCTTTACTATCGCTCATCTTTCCGTATTTCTCCCCACGATAACCTCGCGCCAAGATTTCGATCAACCTGCTTTCCAGAAGCAGCGGTGGCGCCTTACCGGGCCGGCACGGGTAGATTACTGTTTCGCCGCGGCACTGGAGCGCCCCCGCATATACAGGTTTGCTATACGCGATGCAAGGGATGGCGATCGAAGCT
>JASFTA010000112.1:0-5725 GCA_050114115.1 Desulfobacterales bacterium
AACCAGAACGATATCGTGGCCGGCCAGCGCCCGACAGATCTCCAGGGTTCGGAAAAAATGGCCGACCCCCAACACATGCTGGCAATAGACGATAAGCTTCACAACAGGCCCTCCCGGCCGCCGGTCAGCGGCCGGGTCCGATGCTGGGTTTCGATAAATCGAACCGTATTGACGGCCCCCTGCAAATCGAGACGGCCGATCGGCCGCGGTGCGGGCGTCAAGGCGGCCGCGATCCGCAGCCCCAATGGTTCGGGAGCCAGGTCTACATCCTCTAGTACCGACAGCCAGCCCTTTTCCGCCAGCCGGGCGGCCCTCAGGGGCTGCTCGCGGTCGCCCGCATAGGGCCAGACCAGGGCCGGAACCCCGGTGGTCAAAATGTCCATGCACGTGTTGTAGCCGGCCATGCTGATGGAGAGGTCGGCGGCCCCCAGCCAGTCTCTGAAGTCGTCGCTGAACCGGCGGATAACAATCCCCGGTGCGGCGGCGGCCTGCAGGGCGGCCTGGTGGGCTTCGGGCAGATAAGGCCCCGTAAAAAGCGCCATCCGCCCGCCGGCCGGCAGCTTACCCTGCCGCTGGAGTTCCAGGGCGGCCGCCAGCAGAGGATAACCCGATTGCCCGCCACCGGCACTCACGATAATCAGTTTCTCATCGTCCGGCAGGCCGATTTGTCGGCGCATGGCTGCCCGCCCGCTGCCGTTAACCGACGGTCGGGCGACATAGCCGGTATAGACAACGGGTATCTTGATCGCCGCCAGGGTGGTGAAAGTGGCATCCAGTGCGATCAGCGACGGATCGGCATGCACCAGCAGGGCGTCGAACCAGCGATTGAGGCGCCGGCCCACACGATCCTCATAGGCCTTGGTGTCGCGCTTTTCCACCAGGATATCGCGTACGCTGCAATAGACGCGGCAGCGGGGCCGCCCTCCGGAACGGATACGCTCCAGAAGGGGGTTCAGCTCGCGACCAAAAGCCGTGCGCCCCAGCGGATAGAGTTCGACCAGGAAAACATCGGGCGCTTCGGTGCGAAAACGTTCGTGCAGACAGGCGATGCGCTCCGGCCAGACGGTTTCGGCCGCGCGGCCGTCCGTGCCCACCAACTGTCGGTCGGCCTGCATGCGCAACCCCGGCAGTTGAAAGCGACGCACATGGCGCGGCAGCGGTAAGGGCATCTCCGGCCCCCCGGTCACCAGAACGACGTCATGGTCCTTGAGGGCACGGGCGATCGCGAGCGTCCGGAAGAGATGCCCTAAACCCCAGACATGCTGACAGTAGATCAATATCTTCAAAGCTTCGCGGCCTCCGTCGCCGGATCGTCCGGCGTTTCCCCGACGCTTTCATAACCTGTTATGCGTTGAGGTCCACGACATTCACCCGCTTCAGGATCAACTGCCCTGCGGACCCGGTCAGGTGATGCAGATGATAGGGGGCCGGGGCCACCGGTTTCTGGCCGCAACCGTCACGAATGGCCAGATGGTAGACCAGGCATTTGAGAACCCCTTCATGGGTCACCACCAGGATGCGCTCTCCGGGATGGCGCGCGCTGATGTCGCGCAGCGCCGCCAGGGCCCGCTCGAGCACCTCGAGCTGGCTCTCCCCCCCGGGTGGCCGGAATTGCCACCCTCTGCGGGTTTGACGCTTGTAGGCCGCAGAATCCTCCTGTTTGAGCCGGCGCTGAACGCGACCGGTCCACTCGCCCCAGTCCTGCTCCCGCAACCGCGGTTCTTCCGCTAACGGCAGGCCGCGCGTTTGGTTGAGCCGGCGGGCGGTGGTTTGGGCCCGCGCCAGATCACTGCTGTAGATCCGATCCAGCCCCCATCCTTCCAAGGCGGCGCGCCAGGCGACAATCTGCCGTTCGCCATCGGGCGCAAGGGGCGCATCGTGATGCCCCTGGATGCGGCCGGCCAGATTCCACACGGTTATGGCGTGGCGCATCATGAAAATGTGGGTCCCGCGAGCCTCGGATGCTGGCATGGCGCTCACGGCCCTTCAACCAAGATCGGTATGGTGTTTGAAGACCGAAGCCAGGTCTTCGACCAGAATGCGGTTGTCAAAACGACGGCGCACCGTCTCCAGGCCTTTGGTAATCAAGTCGCGGCGCAGGTCGGCATCTTCAAGTGCGGTCACCATGGCCGCGGCCATGGCCGCGGGTTGGCCGGGTTTCACCAGCAGTCCGTTGCATTCGGAATCGATGACTTCCGGAATGGCCGAAAAGCGGGTGGCCACCACCGGCACCCCCATGGCCATGCTTTCCAGAATGACGTTGGGAATGCCGTCCCGGTCGCCGTTGGGGGCCTGCTCGCACCCGAGCACAAAAAGATCGGCTTGGCGCAGACTGCGGCAGACGTCATCGTGAGGACGGGTGCCCAGCATGACCGTTTCGGTTTCAAGGCCCAGCTCGCGGCGCCACTTTTCGATTTCCGACCGCTGTTCACCGTCTCCGATCAGGGTGTGCTGGAAGGCAATCCCCCGCGACTTGAGCCGCTGAAGCGCACGATAGACCGTTTTGAGGCCTTTCTTGGGTGTCAACCGTGCCACCGTCAAGATTGAATAGGGGGGCGCGGCCGCCTTTCGGCGGCCGTCGGTCCGAAAGAGATCAAGATCGATGCCGTGGTAGATCCGATAGACCGGTGTTCGCTGGCCATCGAGAATCGTCGTCAGATAGGTTTGGTTGTAGGCGGTGCAGGTGGCCACAAACCGGGCCGCCGCGGCCTTTTCCTTAAGTTGGCGTGGATCGGAGGTATAAATGTCCTTGGCATGGGCCGTGAAGCTGAAGGGCCGCCCGCTCAACAGGTGGCTGAAAAAGGCCACCGATGTCGGGGAATGCGCGAAATGGGCGTGCAGATGCGTACAATCACTGCCCCTTAGCAGTTTGTGGCATAAATAGCCGGCCTGGAGCAGGTGCTTGATCGTTGCTGATTTGCGGGTGCGGCGCCAGCGGCGCCAGGCCACTTTGAGAGCGGTGGCATAGCGGGCCGGCCAGCGCGCCGCCTGCATCAGATTATGCCAGACGAGGGCGGGCAGATGTCGGCTGACAATGGTTTCCGGTAAATAATCCACCCGGGCGCGGATGCGGCGCACGCTGGCATGGGTGAACTTCTCGCGCGGACTGCGCATCGAAAAGATCCGCAGGTGAAATCCCAGCTGCTCGAGAAGGAGAATTTCGTTGGAAATGAACGTTTCGGAAATCCGCGGATACCCCTTCAGGATCATGCCAAGGGTGCCTGACCTAGCAGGCAAGGACATTGCGGTTGCTCCTGAAGCGGTTGATGCGACTGCGCATGGTATCGATACCCGTGAAACGGAACCGGGCCAGGGCTTCGCGATAGGTCTGGGGCTTGGCGAGCAGGTCCTGGATCTTGCCGTAGAGGGTGGCCGGTGAGCATTGTCCCCAGGGAATATAATCGATCAGGCCCTGGGCATGGAAAGCCCGGGCGCGAATGAGCTGCTCCAGCCGCGGATGCTCCCGGGGGATGACCAGGCTGGGGGTTCCCTGGCTCAGCACTTCGCTCAGGGTGTTGTAGCCGCCCATACTGACCACGAGATCGGCGGCGACCATCAATTTTTCCATCTGCCGGAAAAACAGGAAGGACGACGCGCCCTGGCGACGCGCGCGCTTGAAGACATCTTTGCGATCCGCGCGCGGCATGAAGGGGCCGGTCACAACAACGCTGCGAAACTTAACGGCGGCGGCCTTGCGCTCCAGCATGGCCAGATAGGTATCCATCAGGGCGAAACCGTCCCCGCCCCCGCCGGTGGTCAAGACAACGAGCTTTTCGTCCGATCCGACCCCCAGATCATCGCGGATGCGCCGGGCGGCCTTGCGGCTGGGCTGTTGGCGCGGGATGTAACCGGTAAAAAGCATCTTCTGCCTGACCGTCTCGGGGATGGCATACTCCTGGATCGGATCGTAAAAATCCTGATTACCGTAGATCCAGATCTCGCTGTAGAGCTCGTCCAGACTCCGGTAGACGTTCTTTTTGGCCCAGTCGCGGCGAACGGTCTCGGCATCGTCCATGATATCGCGCAGCCCCAGGATCGTGTGCGAATGGGGCAGACAGCGTCGCATCCAGCGCAGGGTGGGCAGGACTTCCTTTTTGAGGCCCAGCGGTTCCTTGTCCACGATAAACAGGTGGGGCTGAAAGGCCTTGGCCGTGGCCGTGATGATGTTCTTGCGAATATCGAGGGCGTGCCGCGCATTAATCTTGATGGACAGGGGGCGGTATTCTTCGTTGGTCTTCTTGATCATGCCGGGGATACGGACAAAATCGATGCGCTCCGGGAATTTGAAGCGCCCTGCAATGGGCGAGCCGGTCAGAATCAGGATATTGACGCCATCGCAGCACAAATGGGAGGCAATCGCCATGGTGCGGCGGATGTGCCCCAGGCCATACGTGTCGTGCGAGTACATCAGAATATTGAAAGTGCCGTTCTGTCCCATCCCTGGTCCGTCGGGTTTTTTTTCGTGGGTCGGCGCTAGCCTTGCCTAGCGTTTGTAACGCGGCCCCGCAAAAAAAATACGGAGATGGGGGGCTTGAATCCTGCGCGCATCTCCGGCCTTTAACCAATAGCTGAAATAAGATCCGATTGCAAGCGCCGGATCGCCCAACCCCTTACAGCCCGTACCTGGGCAATCGGCCGATGGCGTGAAAACGCCTTGACTGTGCCCGGCGCTTGGTGGAAAATGCGCCCCGGTTGCCGGCCGATGGTCGGCCCCCGTTGGGGTGCCCCGCCCCGGGGCTAATCCCGTAATCGTCCGGCGGTGCGCGCCTAGACGACGCCCATCCGGTCGCGGTCCCCCGTTAAATGAGGCTCATCAATGGAATTTGAATCGGTCATCGGGCTGGAGGTTCACGCCCAGCTAAAAACCCGCACGAAGATATTCTGTGGTTGTGCCACGGCTTTCGGCGCACCGCCCAATACCCACGTTTGCCCGGTCTGTCTGGGGCTGCCCGGTGTGCTGCCGGTGCTCAATCGCAACGTGGTGGCCTTCAGCATCCGCATGGCCCTGGCCACCGAATGCCGGATCAACCACGCGAGTCGTTTTGCCCGCAAAAACTATTTTTACCCCGATCTGCCCAAGGGTTATCAGATTTCCCAGTATGAACAGCCCCTTGCCGAGCACGGCCGGATCGCCGTCGAAACCCCGACGGGGGCCACGACCACCATCGGCATCACACGCATCCACATGGAAGAGGATGCCGGCAAACTGATCCACGATCCGGATCAGCCGGTCAGCCGCGTCGATCTCAACCGCACCGGCGTGCCCCTGATCGAAATCGTCAGTGAACCCGATCTGCGCACCCCCGAGCAGGCCGGGGCCTATCTGCGCAAACTGCGCTCGGTGGTCCGCTATCTTGAGATCTGCGACGGCAATCTCGAGGAGGGCAGTTTCCGCTGCGACGCCAACGTGAGCCTGCGCCCCCAGGGCAGCACAACCCTGGGCACCCGTACCGAAATCAAGAATCTCAATTCGTTCCGCAACGTGGAACGGGCACTGCACCATGAGATCGAGCGCCAGCGGGAGTGCCTGCTGGAGGGTGAAGCGGTCGTGCAGGAAACCCGCCTGTGGGATCCGGACAAACACCGGACGTTTTCCATGCGCGGTAAGGAAGAGGCCCACGACTATCGCTACTTCCCCGATCCGGACCTCCTGCCGGTGGTTATCGACGAGGACTGGGTCGAAACCATCCGCGCGCAGCTGCCCGAACTTCCTGATGCCCGCCAA
>JASFTA010000113.1:0-5715 GCA_050114115.1 Desulfobacterales bacterium
ACCGCCTCCTTGCGTTCCGGGCGCTGGGATAAAAAATTGTTACAAGGGCGCGAGATTTTCGGCAAGACCCTGGGGGTGATCGGCTTCGGAAAGATCGGCTCGATTGTGGCCGATCGTGCCCGGGGCTTGCGCCTGAATGTCGTGGTTTACGATCCCCACGTGAATCCGGAGCACATCGCCGACGCCGGCTTCGAAAGCGTTGACTTGGAAACCCTTTACCGGCAGGCAGATTTCATTACCATTCATGTGCCCAAGCTAAAGGATACCATCGGGCTGGTCGACCGCGCGGCCTTTGACCGAATGAAAGACGGGGTCATGTTGATCAACTGTTCCCGCGGTGGCATCGTCAAGGAGGACGACCTGCGCGCGGCCATGACGGCGGGGAAAGTCGCCGGCGCCGCGCTGGATGTTTTCGAGACCGAACCCCCGGGGGATTCCCCCCTGATCGGGCTGGATCGAATGATCTGCACACCGCACCTGGGGGCGTCGACCCGTGAGGCCCAATCCAATGTGGCCGTGGCCGTCGTCAAGCAGGTGATCGCGTTTCTGAAGGACGGCGCGGTGGTCAACGCCGTGAACGTTCCCTCCGTTACCGGAGACCTGCTTGGTCGTCTGCGGCCCTTTCTCAAGTTGGGCAGCCAGATCGGTTGCCTGATGCCCCAGTTGGTTAGCGGGCCGATTAAAGAAGTGGCCATTGAATACACTGGTGATTTCCAGGGACTCGATCTGGCACCGGTCACCACGGCCATCATCAAAGGTATTTTGACACCGACCGTGAAAGACGATGTCAATTCGGTGAATGCGGCCGTGCTGGCCAAGGAAAGAGGCATCAAGGTAACCGCCACCACGAGTTCCGAATCCGATGAATTCATCAACCTGATTACCGCGCGGGTCGTTACGACCGAAATGGAAAGCCGGGTTGCCGGTACGATCTACGGTAAACAGGACTCACGTATCGTGCGGGTCAACAATTTCCGTTTGGAAATGATCCCCATGGCCCATATGGCGCTGATTCACAATGTGGACAAGCCGGGTGCCATCGGCAGTATCGGCACGACCCTCGGGAATCACAATATCAATATCGGCCGAATGCAGGTCGGCCAGGAAGAAGAGGGCAATCGCAATATCGTCTTTCTCAGCACGGATACGGCCATTCCGATCGATGTTCTCGAAGAACTCCGGCGGTTGCCGATGGTCAAATCCGTCACGCCGCTTGAGTTTTTGGAATGCCGTGGCTAGATTGGTGATGTGGATTTAAAGATTAAGATGAGGGTTCCTGGACGGCGTGAATCAGCGCGAAAGCGGCGCATATACGCCGTATGAATGCAGGTTCGAAGGGCAGGGACCCTACGGTTCTGCCCAAAGCCGGTTCACGATCCACCGCTATCCATTAGAGATCGATCCTGAATCCAGCAACGCTGGGACGCTCTGAAATACGCAACAACAGGTGCGGAATCCAGCAGTGCTGGAGAATACCGCCAGGGGCGCTTAGAATTATTTTGAGACAGGTTCTATAAACGGCTCGGTGACGGTGGGTCCTTCACCGGTGCCGCTCGGGGTGGGTTGACCACCCTACGCCAATGCCATCCAATGTCGCGGGAGATTGCCCAATGAGCGAAGAAAACAAAGACAAAACCCCCCCCCATCAAAACCCGGACCAAGCCGCCAAGGGCGACCGGCACGACGCGGACGCCCGGGACCAGGCAACAACCCCTTTGCCGGCAATCGATTTTTCCACTTTTGTCATCTCCCTGAATTCATCGGCCCTCGTGCAATTGGGAATCCTCGAAGAGCCGGGCACCGGCCAAAAAACCAAAAACTTGGCCCTGGCCAAACAAACCATCGATGTGCTGGCAATGCTGCAGGAAAAAACCAAGAACAATTTGAACCGCGACGAGGAGAGCATGCTGAAAAGTATCCTCTATGATCTGCGCATGCTCTACGTTAAAGAAAAGGCCTGAAAAGGTTTTTTCGAGCTCCCCGTGCACCCCGCCCGAGTCCCTGATTGATGGCGTCGATCTATGAGAGCCTGTCACCGGCCAAGGTCAACCTTGCCCTTGCCGTTACCGGTAGACGTGCGGATGGATACCATGAACTGATAACCCTGGTGACGTGTGTCGATCTCTATGATCACATCCGTTTCAATTTTCAATCCCCCGACATATCGATTTGCTGCCATGCTGCGGGCGTACCGGCCGACGCTTCCAATCTGGCCTGCCGGGCGGCGGCGCGTTTCCGTGACGCGTTGCTGTGCAAAACCGCGATTAAGTCTTTCGGCCTCAGAATGGATCTCACCAAGCGGATACCGGTGGGCGCCGGGCTGGGCGGCGGCAGCAGCAACGCAGCCACGGTGCTCAGGGTCTTGAATCGACATTTTGACCACCCCATGACACCCCGGGAACTCGCCGCCCTGGCATTGCCTCTGGGCGCCGACGTTCCCTATTTTCTTTATGGCCGACCGGCCATCGTGGCGGGCATCGGGGAAAAGATACAACCCTATTTCGGATTAAAGCCGGCCGTCATTCTAATCGTTTTTCCGGGGATCGGTTTGTCGACGGGCAAGGTCTACGGGGCACTCAATTTAAGATTGACAAAATGTGAAAAAAAACTTAGGAGTTTCCTTTTGAAAAAAGAAGCCTTTGCGGCTGGCGTTCATCTGTGCAATGACCTCGAGTCGCCGGCAATCCAAATGTGCCCGGATATCATGACGATTAAATCGGCCTTGTCCGCGCAGGGTGCCGAAGGAACCTTCATGACGGGGAGCGGTTCTGCGGTTGTTGGCCTTTTTAAGAATGTGCAGGCGGCTCAGCAAGCCCGGGAAGGCTTGGCCGTGCACGACCAATGGCAGGTTTTCCAGGGCCGGCTGCTGGTTTGAAACGGACCTGCTAAACAGGCTGCGTTGCAGTTTCTTTAAAAAATTGGGGCGTCGTCAAGTGGCAAGACACAGGGTTTTGGTCCCTGCATTCGGAGGTTCGAATCCTCCCGCCCCAGCCACCTTTTTGGAATGAAGGCACGGATACGCCGATGAATAATCTGGCCATTTTCACGGGGAACTCGAACCCTTTCTTAACCCAAAAGATTTGTGAATATCTGGACATGCCGCTGGGGGCCGCCACCGTCAAAACCTTCAGTGACGGCGAGGTCCAAATCGAGATCGATGAAAACGTCCGGCGTAAGGACGTTTTTTTAGTCCAGTCGACCTGCAGCCCGGTCAACGACAATCTCGTCGAGATGATCTTGATGATTGATGCTTTCAAGCGATCGTCGGTCAGTCGCATTACAGCCGTGATCCCCTATTACGGGTATGCCCGCCAGGATAAAAAGGTTGCGCCGCGGGTACCGATCAGTGCCAAGGTCGTGGCGGACATGGTGACCGTTGCAGGCGCTAACCGCATGATCACGATGGACTTGCACGCCGGTCAGATCCAGGGGTTTTTCGACATCCCGGTGGACAACCTGTTTGCCGCTCCGGTGATCCTGGACTATATACGGGATCGTTTTCAGGACAATCTGGTGGTCGTGTCGCCCGACACCGGCGGGGTTGTTCGGGCGCGTGCGTTTGCCAAACGGCTGAATGCAGATCTGGCCATCATCGACAAACGACGCGATAAACCCAACGTGGCCAAGGCCATGGCCGTCATCGGCAACGTTCAGGACAAAATCGCCATTATTCTCGACGATATGGCCGATACCGCCGGAACATTGACGGAGGCGGCCGCGGCTGTCACGGAGCGGGGGGCCCGTGAAGTCCACGCCTGTTGTTCCCATCCGGTTTTATCCGGGCCGGCGGTCGATCGCGTTAACGCTTCCACGCTCAGCAGTCTGGTGGTCACCGATACGATTCCGCTCAGTGATGAAGCGGCGGCTTGCGACAAGATCAAGGTGCTGAGCATTGCCTCCCTAGTTGGGGAGGCGATTATTCGCAGTCATCAGGGTGATTCGGTGACTTCATTGTTTGTTTAACCTTTTGCCTTCATACCGGTTTTGCGATCCGGTTGATAAGCGATCAAGGGGTGGGCGCCGGTAATTCCCGGGCGCGCACCGCCCTATCATACGGTCAGGGAGGATGGATTCTTGGATTTTCTGAATATCAACGCCAATACACGCACCACCAAAGGAAATGGTCCTGCACGGGTATTGCGCCGTCAGGGGCAGATTCCGGCTATTCTTTATGGGCCCGACAACGCACCGACACCCATCGCCGTCAAGGCCCACGATCTGGAGCTGTTGTTAAAGTCATCCCCGTCGGGCCAGATTTTCGTGAATCTGGCCATCGATAACGGTGGTGAACGCAAAGCGCTCCTGAAGGAACTCCAGCGTCACCCGGTTAGCGGCCAGTATATCCACGCCGATTTTTACGAAGTGGCCATGGATCGCAAAATCCGGGTGCGGGTACCGGTCACCACGCGGGGTAAATCCCAGGGGGTCGAAATGGGCGGCATGCTGCAGATTATTCGACGCGAACTCGAGGTTCTCTGCCTGCCCAACGATATTCCCGAAACGATCGAAATCGATATTTCCCAACTCGATATGGGGGAATCCGTCCACGTGGAAGACTTGCCTCTGGCGGGGGATGTGGAAATTCCCCATGAGGTCAACTTTACCGTTCTGACGATTCTAAGCGGTCGCATCGCTGAAGAAGAAGAAGAGGTCGCCGAGGAAGGCGAAGAGGCCGAACTGGAAGAAACGGAAGAGGCCGAAGCCGCTCCCGAGTAGCGTCGCGATCGCGGCCTACGGGCGTAGTGCCTCGCCCCAACCTTTACCGGCATACGGAATGTTGTGGGTTTACGCGCCGCATTACGCCAATGGTTTGGAAGCTCCCCACAGTCGCCGGACTATTTGATCGCGGGTCTGGGCAATCCGGGAGGGGATTACCGGAATTCGCGCCACAATGCAGGTTTCATGGTTGTGGATCGGCTAAGCGAGGTATGTCAGATCCCCCTCGATCAGAAGCGCTTCACCTGCCGTTTCGGTATCGGCACCGTGGCCGGCAGAAAGGTGGTGTTCGCGAAGCCGCAGGCTTTTATGAATCGCAGCGGTCCTCCGGTCTTGCGCTTAATGTCATATTACGGTATCTCCGGCTGTGACCTTTTGATCATCCATGATGATATCGATATCGCATTTGGACGGATAAAAATAAAAGAGAAAGGAGGGCATGGAGGCCACAATGGAGTGAGGTCACTCATGGAGGCCCTGGGCAATGGGGATTTTCCCCGATTGCGTATCGGTGTCGGGCGTCCGGGACGCGGTGGTGACGTGATCCAATATGTATTGGAACCGTTCCGTGCAGGCGAACAGAAACAGTTGGACACGATCATGGACCGCGCCGTGCAAGCTGTCGTGACAGTTCTCTCCCATGGGGCGAAGTTCGGCATGAACAGGTTCAATCGGAAACCATGATTACAATCGAAACTACGGATGGAGGAAAGAATGGACGCAGTATTGAGTAATTTACCGCTGACATGCACGCTCGTAGGCGTAGCCGGTATTTTGTTTGCCATCATTCTGGCCGCAATCGTTAAAGGCGCACCGGCCGGAAATGAAAAAATGCAGGAGATCGCAGGTGCCATCCAGGAAGGCGCGATCGCTTACCTCAACCGCCAGCTGAAAAGCATGGGCATCGCCGGGATCATTATTTTCGGCGTGATTTTCGCCACCATGGGGGCCAAGACCGCCATCGGCTTCCTGGTTGGCGCCGTGGCCTCCTTTCTGGCC
>JASFTA010000114.1:0-5678 GCA_050114115.1 Desulfobacterales bacterium
GGTGAACTCGGCCACGAAGCTCAAAATAACCACCGACAGGGATTCCACCGGGACCACGGCCGTGACCACGAAACGCGCCAGCCATTCGCGCGTGAAGGCAAACAGCCCCATGCGGTTGAGGATGAATACGGCCATATAGATGGGGACCACGTAGATGACGATGGTGCGCATGCGCCGGGGCAGTTTCTGGCGGATGGTCTGGAGAAGATGGCGCCCGGCCGAGGGCGGTTTGTCGATGGCCGTGACGGCCGGTTTTCGGGCGGCGCTCAGGGGCGGCAGGCACAGGCGACCGAAGAGCGCCAGCAGCAGCGTGCGCGCGAGGGCCGCCGCGAGGGTGAGCAGGAAATAGAGCAGCCCGGCCGTCTTGGTCAGGGGCACGACGATAAAGAAGGTCGTGGGCAGGTGTAGAAAGAAGGCCGGCAGTTGGTTGATGAAATTGGTCAGGAAGAGCTGCCGGCGGCTGATCCGGCCTTCCTGGTAATGCTCCACCAACATGGCGTTGGCCGTGATCCCCGAGAAAAAGGCGGCCGTGAAGGCCGTCCCGCACCGGTCGCCCAGGCGGCTGAAACGAAACAGGGGACGGGCCAGTACGGCTAGATTCCGGGTCCAGCCCAGCGTTTCGATCACCTGACCGGCGGCCAGTCCCACCAGAATGAAGCCCAGCATGCGCAGCAGGGGGATTAGCAGGTTGCGGCCGGCGGTCGGCCAGTCGAAAGCCGCGAGACCATAGATGCCCGTCACAAGCATAGCAGCCGAAATGGCCAGCGACAGGATCAGGGCGCGATAAGGGGGGCTAGTCCTCTTGCGGGGCATAGGGATCGGTCTTGCGGGCGATGATCAGCGTCCAGTAGTTGGGCGATCGGGATTCGAGGGTTTTGACATCATCGACGATTTCCTGTTCCGGCAGCGAACAGCGCACGACACCGGCACTGTGCGTCAGCATGTCGGCATCTTCCAGGGCCGCACAGATCCCGTTGACATTGCGGTAGGCCTTCATGAAAACCACGGTATCGGGCTTTTCGATCTGCCCTGCCAGACGGTTACCGCCGTAGGCGCCGGAAACCACCAGGAGTGACTGCTCGCCTTCCACGAGGGGCATGTTCAGGGCGGCCGCCGAGGCCTGGTAAGCGGTGATGCCCGGAACCGTCACCACCGGAAGATCTGGGTAAAGGCGCCGCATGTATTTCAGAATATAGCCAAAGGTCGAAAAGGTCAGGGGGTCGCCCAGGGTCAGAAAGGCGGCCTGACGGCCCGCGGTGGTGACCGCCGCAATCGTGCGGGCGTTGGCTTCCCAGGCCTGGTGCGTCGCATGCCGGTCCTTGGTCATGGGAAAGGCCAGGGCGCGGATCTCCGTTTCCGCCGGAATGTGGGCCCGGGCAATGTTGACCGCCAGACTGTAGTCGTTTTTGGTGGACGCCGCCGTGTAGACAATGTCGACCTTCTGGAGGACATTGATGGCCTTCACGGTCAGCAGGTTCGGGTCGCCGGGGCCCACGCCGATGCCGTAAAGGGTTCCGGGTTTGATCGTCATGAGAATCTTCTTTCTTTAATCGTGACCAGCGGCGCGCCTCAGGCCCGCCCGCTCGAGGATGCGTTGCCCCTCGGTTTCAAAAATGTCCGGATATAGGCACCGCCCGATCTGATCGATGCCCGCCAGCAGCCGCCGGGTGGGCCGGGCCACCAGGGTTTCGTCCACGATGCAGATCCGACCGGCTTTCACGGCCTGGATGGCGCTAAACCCGGGCTCGTTAACGATATCGTCGCGCGTGGTCTGATTCATGGTGCCGTGCTGAGCCAGGAAGACATCGATTTCCGCGGCCCGGCTCAAGATCCGTTCCTTGCCAAAAAAAGCGATGTTGGTATTGCGCACCCGCTGGGCATCGTCGGCGACGTTGATCCCCCCCGCCGTTTCCAGGGCGAAGATGGGCATGGAGCCGGGGACGAAGGTTTTCATGCGTTTATGGATCGCCTCGAAATAAACCCGCAGGCGCGGGTGAACCTCCCGGGTCAGCGCCTGGAAGGCGCGGACCGCACCGCGAAAGCTGGCGATCTGCTCTTCGGCCTGGGTTGGCCGGCCGCACAACTGCCCCAGTGCCCGCCAGTAAGCGTACATGTCGTCCACGGCGGCCGGCTGCAGCGAGACCACCGTAATACCGTTTTTCTCCAGCCCGGTGATCAGCGGGGCGTAGCCGCGGTCGATCATGGGCCGGATCAGGACGAGATCCGGGTCCGCCGCCAGAAAGCGTTCCAGGCCGTCATGATGGGAGAAAACCGGTTTTTGCCGCACTTCGGGTGGATAGTGGTCGTGGCGGGAAACGCCGATCAGGGCCGTATTCGCCCCCAGCGCGAACAGGTTCTCGGTGTGGGCGCCGTAAAGCGAAATGATGCGCTCGAAAGCTCTGGCAACCGTCACCGTCCGTCCGGCCCGGTCCGTAATCCGGGGCGGGGCGCCCTGCGCTTCGGTGCGATCTGCTCCGGCCATAAACACGGCAACAATCAGAAGAACGGCTAGGTGCAAAAGACGGGTTTTCATCTGTTAAAATCCACCTGGGGCAGGCCATAGAGCGAATGTGTCCGGATATGGCCTTCGACACCGTAAATGGACAGCAGGGTGTCGGCCCGCACCACATCCGCGGTGGGGCCCTGCAGGGCAATCTCGCCGTCTTTCATGAAAAGGAGTTCGTCGCAATACATGGCCGCCAGATTGATATCCTGAAAAACAGCGATCACGGTTTGTTGCTGCTCTTGGACACGTCGGCGCGACAGGCCGAGCAGTTCCAGGGTGTGCCGGATATCGAGGCTGGCGGTGGCCTCGTCGAGCATGAGCACCCCGGCGTCCTGCGCCAGGGCGCGCGCGAAAATCACCCGCTGGCGTTCCCCCCCGCTCAGGGCGGTTACGGGCTGGCGGGCAAAGCGGTTCGTATCCGTGGCGTCCATGGCTTCGGCGACCAGGCGCAGATCTTCCGCGCCCGGACGGGCGAAGCGTTTGAGATGCGGATAACGGCCCATCATGACCACATCCTGCACGTTAAAGGGAAAATTGACGTAGAAATTTTGGGGCACCAGGGCAATTTCGCGGGCCAGTGCCTGTCGATGGAAAGATGTCAATGACCGGCCTTGGAAGACGATCCGGCCTTTCTGTGGGCGTCGCAGACCGGCCAGCAGATCGAGCAGGGTGGTCTTGCCACAACCGTTGGGCCCCAGCAGTCCGTAAAGACGGCCGGCTGGCAGCGTGAGTGACAAGCCTTTCAGCACCGGATGCTGAGGATAGCCGAAATGCAGGTCTTCGATTTCGAAGATGGGGGTGTCTGCGTTCAAAGGGTTTGCTCCTTCTGACGTTTGCGGAAGACGTAGCAGAAGAAGGGGCCGCCCACGAGGGCGGTCAGGACACCGATCGGGATTTCCTGGGGCAGAACGGCCCGGGTCAGGGTGTCGGCCGCCAGGAGCAGCAGGGCGCCGGCCAGGAGCGAGGCCGGCAGGAGGCGGCGGTTGTCCGGCCCCACCAGCATGCGCATGAGGTGCGGTACCAGGAGCCCGACAAACCCGATGATGCCGGATATGGATACGCACACGGCCGCCACCAGTGAAACCGTGACCAGCATGATCAGGGTGACCCGTTGAAAGTCGACGCCCAGGGAGGCCGCCGGCCTCTCCCCTAAAGCCAGGAGGTTGAGATCCCGGGCGAAAAAGGTGCAGACCGCCAGTCCCATTGCGACGGCCATGGCCACCAGGCCGACGTCGACCCAGGTCCGGGCGGCAAAACTGCCCATGAGCCAGAAAATGATCACGCTGACCTGTTCGTCGGCGACATATTTGATAAAACTCAAGCCGGCCGAGAGAATGGCGGCCACAATGATGCCGGAGAGGATCAGGTTGGTGGATGACAGACCGCTTCCGTCGCTTGAAAGATAGATGACGAGAAAGAGCGTCGCGACCGCGCCGCTAAAGGCGAAAAGGGGCACGGAAAAGGCGCCCAGCAGGCTAACGTTCACAAGCAGCGCCACGGAAGCACCGAAGGCGGCTCCGGCCGATACGCCGAGTGTATAGGGGTCGGCAAGGGGATTGAGCAGGATGCCTTGGAAAACAACCCCGGACAGCGCTAGCCCGGCGCCCACCAGGACCGAGGCTAGAATCCGCGGCAGGCGTACGTCGGTGACCACCACCGACCAGACCGGTTCGTAGTGTGCGATCCAGGCGGGCTGGTCAAAGGCGCGGGCGGCCAAGATTTTAACCACCGCCGCAAAAGGCAGCCGGATGTAGCCCAGTCCGGCGGCGGCCACGAGGGCCGCCACCAGCAACAATGCCAGGCCGGCCGTGGTCCAGCGCGCCGTGCGGGGCGCCGCGAAATCGAGGGCGTCTTGGGCGGTTTTCTCTTGCGCCGCCTGAACCTTGGTTGCGCCGGAAGTCTTCATGGCGTCCTGGTTTGTAGCTGCGGGCCGCTCCGGCAGTGGATTGTCGGTCCGGCCCGCGATGGTTCCCGATTGATCGGAAGGGCACAAGGCGGGCTGTCGTCTTTCGGCATTGATGAGCCCGCCAAGGGCATTAAAAGTGACCCAGAGGCCCCCCGAGATGATCGACCCAGATGTCGACAAATTCGTCAAATTCGGCGGTACCCTTGAGCACCGGCACACACTTGATGCCGGCCTTGGTCAGGACCGATTTCCAGGAGTCCTCTTCGTCGCTGGCCATGTCGTTCTTGGCATGGTCACCGGCCACGGACATGAACGGGATCAGGTAGGCTTTTTTGATTTCTTTCTGAATCAGCAGTTCCTGGATCAGGTCCAGTTCGGGGTAGCCTTCCACCGTTCCCACGAAGATGTTGGGGTCCCGCAGCTGGAGTTGAAACATCAGGGCGGCGTAAAATGCATTCGACGGGTGATGGGTGCCGTGGCCCATGAGCACAACGGCGTCGTCTTGCCGGCGCTCCTTAGGAATGGTGGCCAAAATGGCGTCCACGGTGCGTTCGATATCCTTCTGGGTGGCCATCAAGGGGTAGCCCAGGATGATTTTTTCAAACCCCCCCATGAGCTTGAAAGCGCCCACCGTTCGGCGCAGATCATGGTATTCGGACCCGCCGATGGTGTGCAGGGACTGGACGGCCACATGGGTGAACTTCTCATCGCGCATCCTGGCCAGGGCCACTTCGGGGGAATCCAGGATCTGGCCCGACTTGGCGAGTTTGGCGCGGATAATGCTGGAGGTGTAGGCCCAATGCACCGGAATGCCGGGGTAGGCTTGCTTGACCTTGGTGTCGATATTTTCGAACGACACCTGGGCCGAGGCTTCGCTGGACCCAAAAGCCACCAGCAGAATGCCAACCTTTTTGGGATCTTTGTGGCCGTGACCGCCCGCTGCAGCCGCTATCGCGGACAGGATCAACAATAGCAATACAGCGCCGAACCCGATCGTACTTCTTTTCTTCATCTCAATCTCCTCGCTTGTGAAAAAAAGTGTAAGATTAGGCTTCTCGCCCCGAGGCGCTTATATGGCAACCAAGGTCGGGTGCCGCGCACGGATATCGGCGTGGCGAAAAAACAAAAGCCCTTCAAGCGAATTGGCTTGAAGGGCTGCACCCAGCTTACTTGACCCTTGATCCTGGGCTGCCGTTGTCTCCATTGCGCCGCAAAGGCAGAACCCGATCCACAAGGCAGGTCTTCTGGCTTCCGGATCCTCCTACC
>JASFTA010000115.1:0-5646 GCA_050114115.1 Desulfobacterales bacterium
CTGACCGAAGGACACCAGCATACCCATGGCGCGCAGGCAATCCAGCGATTGCATGAAGGTGGCCTGACCGACCGAATCGTAGACGACATCGACCCCCCGGCCGTCGGTGATCTCGCGGATGCGTTGAACGAAATCTTCGCTTTGGTAGCGTATCGGGTGATCACAACCGTTGGCGCGGGCCAGTTCGGCCTTGGCTTCGCTCCCCACCGTCCCGATGACCCGAGCGCCGAGATGATGGGCCCACTGGCAGACCATCAGCCCGACGCCGCCGGCGGCGGCGTGAATCAAAATGGCGTCGTCTTTTGTGACCGGGTAACAGCCGTAAAGTAGATAGCGTGCGGTCATGCCCTGGAGCATCATGCCGGCGGCCTGTGGGGTGCTGATGTCGTCCGGCAAGCGCACCAAGCGATGGGCGGGGATCAGGCGGCTTTCCGCATAGGCTCCGGGGGGCAGGCCGGCATAGGCCACGCGGTCACCGGTCGTGAATTCCTGGACGCCCGCACCGACCGCCGTGACGATTCCCGCGCCCTCCATCCCGGGGATCGCGGGTAAATCGCCCACCGGATAGAGGCCGGTGCGGTGGTAGACATCGATGAAGTTCAACCCCACGGCGTCATGTTTAACCCTCACTTCCCCTGGTCCCGGATCACCCGGCTCGAAAGATTCCCACCGAAGAACCTCAGGGCCCCCGGTGGTGTGCATGACGATGGCATGGCTCATGTGTTTTCTCCCTTGCTTTGGCGAAAGTCGTTATCGGTTGCCAGCACTTATCGCAACTGGAATGCGCGCAACCATTAAGGACGGCTAAAAATGCCCTCAATTGGCAGCCGGGATCGACGCCCGCCATGGGGCTTACAGGCGATGTACCTGCAGCAGCGATTCGGGGATCGTGCGGCGGGCCAGATCCAGCATATGCCGGTGGTGCGTAAAAAAGATCACCTGGGTGTGTTCGGCAATCTCCGCCAGGACTTCCAGAGTGGCCACCGATCGCGCATCGTCGAAGCGCAATAGAATGTCATCCACCACAAAGGGCAGTGCTTCGCTGTGGCCGAGGTATTGTTCGATGCTGGCAAGTCGCAAGGCCAGGTAGAGCTGATCAGCGGTGCCATCGCTCAGGGCGTCGACCTTAACCTGTTCGTCGTTGTCGACGCGCAGGCCCACGAGTACCGGGCTGCCCTGCTCGTCGTATTCCGCGCGCAGGCCGCTGAAGGCGCCCGTCGTCATCCGGGCAAACAGATCGCTGGCCCGCTTGATCAGGGGCCCCTGATGTTTTTCGCGGTACTGTTCGATGGTGCGGGCCAGAATCGCGGACGCCAATTTGAGGCGGGCGTATTTTTCCACATCGGCGTCCAATCGTGCCAGCAGACCCTCGGCTTCCTCGGCGTGCGCCGCAGCGGCGGCACGGCCGTCCATATGCTTGAGTTCGGCACGCTCGGTGCCAATGGTTTGGTGCAGCGCCGCGCGCTCCTGTTCCAGGGTCTCGATGTCGCGCGACAGCTGCTCCAAATCCGATATGATGCGCTCCACGGCCATGGTGGCGGCCTCGTCGATAAACGTCTCGACCGTGGCACCGGCACCTAAACGGCGTAGGCGGTCGTCAAGCGCTTCGCGTTCCGCCATGAGCTGCCGGCGCTTCGCCGCGCGGCGCTCCACCGCCGGCAGGTCGTCGGGTTGTTGACAGTCGGCCTCCCGGCAGAGCGTCTGGATCAGGGTCTGGGCGTCATCGAGCCGTTTCTGAGCGCTGTCCTGATCGGTGCGGGCCTTGGAAAGCTGCTGCTGGAGGCTTTTACGGGCCGTCTGCGATTCACGGGCCGTGTTTAGACGGGCGTTGAGCAACTGGGCGGTCCGATCCCGGGGTTGGCCTTTCAGATCAGGGGCCAGAAGAACGACCAGGTCATCGACCCGGGCGCGAAAATCATCGGCATCGCGGTCGATCCCCTGAATTCGTTTGCGCAGGATGTCGGCCTCGTCGCGTTGGCGCCGGGCTTCACGCAGGCGTTCGATGACGGCCAGCGCGGTCTGGGGCCCGGTATCGGCCGCAAGTCCCAGGCGGGCGACTTTCTGTGCCCACGAACTTCGCCATTCTTGATGGTCGGCTTCCAGGTCGGTTAGGGCGGCCTGCAGCGTTTGTCGGTTTTGGCGGTTTTTCAAGATTTCCTGGGTGATCGCATCCATGCGGGCCTGGCGTTTTTCCTGGTGGTCGACATGCGACCGTGCCTTGGCGCCGAGATCGGCCAGCGAATCGGATGGGTCGGTGGCTTTTCCGGCGGTGGCCATGGCTCGGGCCAGCCGGGTCTTCAAGCGGGCGATTTCGGTCGCGACCCGCTCGGCGTGGGATTGTTGCGAGCGGAGTCGGTCAAATTTGTCCCGGATGGCTTGAAGTGCGTTCAACCAGGACCGCATTTCGACCGGTGAAGCCGGTTGAATACCTGCCGCCGCCCAAATTTGACGCCATTCATGATCAAGGTCGTTTTGGGCTTTACGGGTGGTTTGGATGGCGGTTTCAATCGTCCGCCGCTCCTGGGCATAAGATGTTTGACGGGCTTCGAGGAGGCTTTTACGGCTAACCTGCTCGGCCTCGCGCCTGAGACGATCGGCGATTTGATCGGCGCGCTGCATGCTGGTTTCAAACGCTTCGGGCAGGGGAACCGGCGCTTCGGCACCATCGCCAAACTGGTGCTCCGCGGCCGTGTCTGGCGTGCGGCCTTCCAGCCGGCGACGCACGAGACGCCATCCCGTGTCGCGTCGCGAGCGGGCGGCGGTGAGATCTTCTTCGGTGGGCACGTCCTGGGCAAAGATCATGGCCCGCAGTTCGATGTCGTTGCGGGCCAGCTCCTCCGCTTTTTGTTCCTGTTCCGCCTGCTGCCTGGCGAGTTGGCGTGCCAGCGCTTCAAACCGCGTGTCGAACTGCGTTATGCGCTCTTCCGAAGGCGTCACCAGGTCGTCGAGTCCTTCCAGATTGCCGGACCATAGATCCTGGCGCTGCAGGGCCTGGTTCAGGTTTTTAAGCTCGGCGGCAATATCGCTGCGGGCGGTGGCCAGTTGTTTTTCAAGGGGGCCGGCATCCTGTAGGGCCTGCAGGGCCGTTTTCAGGCCCTCGACGATGGCCGGGGCCTTCATCGCATCCCGCTGTTCTTCGAGGATCGTTGTCTCCATTGCCAGATGACGCAGATCCTCCCGGGTCGTTTCCAAACGGGTTTGCAAGCGCTCGTGGCGTTGCCCCAGGGCCTGAATCTCGCTGATCAGAACGGGCGAAAGTTCAAGGACCTCGGCCGGGGCCTTCGGGGCGTCGCGGGCGTCTGCCGACAGGCCGCTGGCGGCTTGCCGGTAGAGAAGCTGCATGCGCGCTTCCAGGCCCGGGCGATCTTTACGGGCCTTATTGAAACTGCCCAGGTCCTGCTGCAGCGCTTCCACCAGCGCGCCGTGGGCCAGGAGCTGCTCGGGCACTTCGAGGGCCTCTACCTGCTGGTGGAGTTCCTCGATCATGGTTTGCGCGCGCTGCCGATCGCGGTCGGCGATTTGGAGACTGTTTTCCGCTTCGCGGCGCGTGGCACTGAATTTTTCCGTCAGATCCGGTATGCCGGCATAGGCCTCGAGAGCAGTATTGATTTCGTGGCGGCGGGCCATCAGCGGCAGGGCCTCCTGGATCCGTTTCAACCGATCCTGCTGCCGTTGTCTGGCGGCCAGATCCTGTTCCACGACCTTGAGCCGTTCCCGCGCGTTGACCAGGGCTGTCTGGTGGGTTTGCCAGGTTTTAATCTGGAGCAGGGCGGTGCGCTGCTGATGGCGCGTCGCTTTCAGGTCCGACAGTGTGCGGTTGATGCGCGGTTTTTTGCCCGCGGTCTTGAACAGGTCTTCCGCTTCGGTTTCCAGGCGCTGTCGAAATGCCTGAAGTCGAAGCAGTCCGGCCCCGGCCGCAAACAGGGCTTGCCCCACACTGCCGCCGCCGGCAATGATTTCCTCCCCGCCCTGGATTAACTCGTCATGTCCGATGGCAAACATCTGTTCGAACAGTTCGCGATCGACACCGCCCAGAAACGGCTGCAAGGCGGTTTCCTCCAGGACGGACTGGTCGTCCGGACCCCGCAGGGTTTTAAGCTGTCCTTTGCGCCGGATAAAAGCAATCGCGTTGCCGTCGCTGCGGGTCAAACGGGCACCGATGCGCAATTTGGGATGGGGGTGGCGGAAACTGTCCCGGGTGCGCACCGGAATGCCGAAAAGCAGATTGCGCAGGGCCCTCAGGGCCGAACTCTTGCCGGCTTCATTGGCGCCGTAGATCAGATGAAAGGCTCTGCCCGCGTTGGAGAAATCAAGTTCCCGGTCGCTGAAGGGGCCGTAGGCGATCAATTGCAGTTGATCGATTTTCATGCCTCAGGCGCCTCCGTTTTGAGACCCTGAATGAGCAGATCGTGGGCCTGCCTCACCATTTTGCGCCAGCATTCGGGATCTTCCACGGCAAGCGCCCGGTCGCCCTGCCGGTATTCGACGGGCATTTTGCGCAGCAGGGGTGACAGCGCGGCCCCCAGGGCCAGCAGCTTGTCCTCGTCCGCCTCGATTTCGGCCACCAGCCGGTCCAGTTCCCGCAACGGGCCGGGATCGGCCGGGCCCGTGGGCCCCCGGTTGGTGGGACGGGTGTCGACCCGCACCGATTCGATCCAGGCGCGATCGCCAAAGTGGGCCACAGCCGTCGATCGAACGGCCTCCTGCCAGTAGTCGCGATCACCGCTGATGCGGGCATGGGCCGCCGTGTCGCCGGTAAAGACGACCCGCACCGCGACCGGGAGCGGGTCGTGTTGCGCGAGCAGCGCTTCGAGGCGCTTGCGGAATGCATCCAGTCCCGTTTGCCGCGTGGCGTCATGGTCGAGTTCGACGATCAGCTTATCCCAGCGCACGACATCGTGGGGCCAGGGAATGATTTCCGGTGCCTGGCGATCTTCCACGACCACCAGGACACTGCCCTTGGCACCGGTTTCGCGGATATTGCGGCCCTGGAGGCACCCCGGAAAGATCGCCAGGGGATTCCGGGAAACCTGTTCGAACTGATGAACATGACCCAAAGCCCAGTAATCATAGCCGCGGCTTTCTAAATCCGTCAGGGTGCAGGGCGCGTAGGGGGCGTGGCCCTCCCGTCCGGTCAGGCTGGTGTGCAGCAGCCCGATGTTGAAGTGCCCGGGCACCGGCTCCGGATAGCCGCGAGCCAGGTTGTCCATGACGGCCGGTGCGGCAAAACTCTGCCCGTGTACGGCAATCTTGAGGTGGTCCAAGGTTTGGGTTTCAGGTTGACGATGTGCAAAGACGTGGACGTTTTCAGGATAGGGCAGGCTGCGGGTCATCCGGCCGGCCGCGTCATGGTTGCCGGATACGATGAAAACCGTGATGCCGGCCGCGTGGAGTCTTTGAACCTGGGCGATGAAATAGAGCCCGGTGTGGTAGTCTTTCCAGTCACCGTCGAACAGATCGCCGGCGATCAGGACAAAATCAACGGACTCGTCGAGGGCCAGATCGATCAGATTCTCAAAAGCCCGCCGTGAGGCCTGCCGAATCTCCTCCCGCGGGGCGCCCTCGTAGTACTCCAGCCGGTGCAGGGGGCTGTCCAGGTGGATGTCGGCCGTATGGATGAATTTGAACACGATGGGCGGGTCCTTT
>JASFTA010000116.1:0-5636 GCA_050114115.1 Desulfobacterales bacterium
TTAGTAATTCGCCTTTATTTCGGATTCCACTAGTTGTCTCAACTGGCTGCGGCCGAAACGGGTCAATGGTTTGCCATTGACAAAGAATCCCGGGGTTTTTGTAGCACCCAGGGCCTTTGCATCGGCAAGATCCTGTCTGATTCGTTCCTGGATGGTGGGATCGTTCATATCCTTTCCGATCTTTTCAATATTGAGGTCGGTCATGGAAAGGATACGCCATAATTTCTGTGGTTGGACTATGTGATGGCTGGTCCAATGCCCTTGGGTGCGGTATAGAATATCCATTGTCTCCCAGAATTTTCCCTGTTTCCGCGCGGCCTCCAGGATCTTGACGGGGTAATCCGCACCTTCATGCAAGGGGTTGTAGCGAATGACCAGTTTAATCTTCCCTGGGTGGGCGTCCATCAGTTGTTTAACATAAGGATGGAACGCGCTGCAGGTTTCGCAGGCCGGATCGGTAAATTTGATCAGATAGACTTTGGCGTCATCGTTGCCAAGGGTCGGCGAATACTCGCGGATAAATAGGGAGGCATTGTTAGCGGCGAGAAATCCGTATTTTTTCTTTTGCTGCCCTTTGTAGATCTGAACGCCAACAACAAATAGAAATACAAGCAAAATGCTTGAAATGATCACGACATACTGTTTTTTCATTTGGCAAGTCTCCTTTTGTAAACGAACAACAAGACGATAATCGCCGTGAATGACAACAACGACAGCATAGGGATTGTAAGGAAGCCGAACAAGTCGATATAGGTCTCGGAACATGGCACCCCTTCACTGCAAGGCTGCAACCGTTCAGGGACAAAACCGGAGTAGACCAGGAAGTGATAGAACGCAAATGCCCAGCCCGCCATTGATATCGGCAGTGCATACTTGAAAACATTTTGATCCAGGGGGAACAACCCGCTCAGGAAAACAAGCACCAGCGGAAACATGAAGATGCGCTGATACCAGCACAAGGCACAGGGCGCAAACTCCATGACTTCACTGAAGAACAGGCTGCCTAGTGATGAGGTCGCGGCAATCATCCAGCAGATGAAAATGATCGTCCAGTTCGTATTGGACGCTTGATCTTTTTGAAGCATGTGACTCTCTTTCTTAACCGCACTGTGAGTCGGGTTTGACTCGGTCGGCCCACAACGCGAACTTAATTCGTTTTAATTTCTCTGAACTAAATTCCGAAAATAACCAATGACATCGGGTGCCGCCCAGTCCCTAGGGCCGATCACTTTTTCGACAATAACCCCGTTCCTGTCGATAATGAAGGTTTCGGGCACGCCCGTGGTTTGATATTTATATTTCAGTGATTCCTTGGAGTCGATCAGAGCCGTGAAGCTCAGGTTGTGCTTCTTCATGAACGGAAGCACAGCTTCGGCGCCGTTCTTGTCGATGCTGACTGCCAGGATCTTGAATTCCTCACCCTTTAGCTGCTGGTGTAGCTTTTCCATGGAGGGCATCTCATCCACACAGGGCGGGCACCAGGTGGCCCAGATATTGAGAAAGACCACCTTGCCTTTCTGGTCAGCCAGACGGACCATCTTTCCGTCAAGGCCGGGCAAGGTAAAATCCGGTGCCTTAGCCCCCTTACCCAAACGCGTTTGTCCAGTCAGACTCATTGAATCGTCTTTGGCTTTTAGCAGGACGATGATGCCGATACCGACAATCAAAAGGAAAATCAGGATCATGGTTTTAACGCCCGTGTTGCGTGACGTCCGTGTCTTTTCTGTCGTCGACATATGTTTAAAAACCTCCCGCTTTTTAGACAGCCCTTTATCCGATAGTAATCTCAGGCCATAAGTTAGATGTCGGGCGCAAAACTTGATTTATAGATTTTTCGCACATTCCGGTCCTGAACGAGAAAAAACACCAGCTGGCATCCTTAAAGAGACCAAGATGCCTGGTGAATTTGATAGAGGCATGGGTGGCCCGGTCTATCTGGCAACTTATGCAGGTTTGTGACTTTCCTGCGAGTACCGCCATTATGATGCTGGATTCAACAGAGGATGGATTTTGTCAGCAGGAAAATCTGGATCGTTGGATGATAGCGAGTGTGACGGATATGGGAAAACGCTATGGAACTGTGCTCACTGGCGCTTATGACGAAATTGCCAGATTCCTGCATCCAAGGTGAAGGTGGTGGCGACTGCCCCGGATGGGCAATAAATCCGATGGGGGTGCAGGGGGGAGCGGAGCAACAGGTGGTGGGTTCGTTTGAGTCGTGCCATACTAACCCAGCACTTTCTCCCGCTGACCGGTGTGGATTAAAATAGTGGTTTGGTGATGTCTGGCAGTGCGCATCGATGACCGGCATTAGAGGGCTTCCGATGCCGGACGGGTTGCAGATGTTGGTGATGGTGCTACAGCAATGGCTCGATGCAGTACCGACGCCATAGGCGAGGAACCAGCAGATAGCAATTGCAATGATGGCGCGTGTGTTTTTGTGAACCATACTCTTCATTCTCACTAAACGATTTCGGATCATCCTTTTTCATGAGTCGGTTGGATTGTCAAGACCGGCAGTGAACGAAGCCGTGTCAGCGTCACGGATGCCTGTCCTATCAACATCCTTCATCTTAAATGTTGGTATGTTATCAGTTAAAGCCTGCTTTAATTAAGCTAATTTAATTGAAAAACAATAAAACACCGATGGCACAATGCCATACGGGACCTTCCATTCCCTCTGGTCAATTCCAATTCATAATTTGTGGTTTGTTGTGCTTATTTCTAACAATTCGTATTTGTCGAAACCTGTGAGTACGTGCCAGCAGCACAATCCGGCGCAAATGGCATCATTTTCAAAATTTAATCTGGATATCAAATGGTTACCTTTGACATGTACCCCATGTCGAACCTTAACCAAGGGAGGTCGCCTCGAAAGTGTCTAAAGCTGCACCAATCTGGATCGATTACCACAGAGCCCATTCCTAAAAAAATACGGTTTCAATTCGGTAATCCTCACCCTTCTGAATTTTCGATGCCAGGGCATTAAAGGCCTTAGTCCTCCGCGCGGCTTTGAAAAATAAATCTGTAATCAGCCGCATTATGAAGCTTTTTCCCTAAGCCTTGAATGGGTTTGTCTAACCGTCTCCTGATCTCGTCGAATACATGCCACATTACGGTTCATCAGGTGGCGAATGAAATGGACATACAACCATTTTTTAATCCCTGACAAATTAGTGCCCCATTCGAGGTAAAAAGAATCCGGATCGTCATAAACCCAGATTCTGCATGGAATCGTTTTAGAAAAGAAAAGTGTCTGTTTTTAGTTGTTTCAAAACCGCCTTTGGCAATGTTGGATTGTTAGCGGGAGAATCGACTCAGTGAAATTGCTATTTTTTAGCCCAAACGAGGTCGTTTTTCATCGATCAGAGGCACTTATCCAACGTTTTTCTCGCAACGCTAAATTTTTGATTTACGCCAACGCCTTCATGGCCTGGTAAAAGATCAAACGAAACGGATGATCGCGCTTGATCTTGATCAAAAGCTGCCGGCTGCGGCAAACCACATTGGCCGGCATGTGCAGCAGCAGTAACCCGATGCGCTTGATCCGGGCTGTGCGCAGCCCCTTGGGCAACGTTAGGCGGCGGATGCAGTTGAGCAGGTTGTAGGCGATCAGGCCTGTCTGAAACAAGGCGTCATTGGCCCAGAATTCGTTGGTGCGAATGCCCGTGGCCGCATAGTCGTTTTTGATCTCTTCAATCACCTGCTCAACCACGGCGCCTCGGTTGTACAACCGCCAGATGTTCTCGGCGTTGAGGCGCTGGTTGGTGACCATCACCTCGTAGCGGCCTTCGAGCATATCGAACATGGATAGCTGCTCGCAGGGCTTTTCCGGCTCCAGATGACGCTCGATCACCACAAAGCGCCGCGGGTGGGACCAGCCGTCGAGCTGGCAGTGGAAGTTGGCCGCAAAACAGCCGCTGCCGATGCTGCGCCAGTTTTTAACCCGCGATATGTGGCCCATGACCGTGGAGGTCAGCTTGACCTTGCCGACATAACCGGCCTTGAGTTCTTCGATGGTATCCAGAGCGGCACCGGAGGTCAGGCCCTTGTCCAGGCGAAAGACGATCTCTTCTCCGGGGCGGTTGGCTTCGGCAACGATCTTGCGGATAAAGCCATCGAGACCGTCGTTGGAGGCACAGGAACCGGGTCGCAGATAGCCGTCCACCACGGATCGGGAGCCCACATCGACAGCCAGCAGCGGATGGTAACTGTTGCGACCGGGCTTGTGGGGGTTGTAGCCACGTTCCGCCCCCTCGATCTGTTGACCGAACACGGTGGCCACCGTCGAGTCGATGGCCACAAACTGCCTGCCCGGCGTTGTGACCCGCTGGCTTAACCCCGTGACGATGCTCTCCAGGGCCAGGTTGTGGTGCCAGGTCAGCGCCTTCAATCGCCGGCCGAAGGTCGTCGGGTGAGCGACGCCGTCCCAGCCAAACATGGCTTTGATCGCCGCATCATCCAGTATGGCGGCATCGCTGAGGGCGTCACCGCCGAGAATTCTTAGAGCGACAAGTTGCTCAAAAAAGGTGCTGGTTGGGTATTTTTGATCCTTGTCCAAAGACGGGAAAATAGTTTTCAATTGATCGCGAATACTAAACGCATCCAAGGCCCGGCTAACGAGCGCCATGCCGGCGCTGGAAGTGACCGCTTTACCGGTGAAAGAAATATGCGCTTTTCCCTGTTTGAAAACTTTACGTCGGCGTCCGATCCTGCTACGTTGTGTTCGCACCCTTTTGATGATCTCCTTTTTCGCAGGTGGTCTGCGTTTAACATGTCAGGATCATTATAAAAGGGTGCTCTTTTTTGGGCAATCCTAAATTACTTCTGCAGATTCCGGGTTGAAAAATACAGATTACGTGCCATCGACAAAACCAGGTGGATCTGGCTCCAATTTCCATATAGGTTATGGATATCAGATGGTTACCTCTGACATGTCCCCAATGTCAAAACCCAACCAAGGGAGGTAGCCATGAAAGTCTATAAACCTGCATTGTGATTCTATTGACTCCTTGCGATAATAAGCCGATTGAACACGTTGGACAACGTTCAGTGGGGTGTAAGACACCGTTTTTTGGCGGAAAATGTCAAAAATTATGTGAATTGTGTCAAGAAATAGAAACAGTTTCGGATTAATTGTAAAATTGTGGAAAAAGTTTAATATCAAGCCTTTGAAGTGGGAAGCATTAGTGTGATTTTCAAGTGAATAGGCCTTGGAGGTTACCATGATAGCCGAAATCAGTGTCGACAGCGAAAATAGGACAATCCAAAGAATCCTAATTGGGGAAATAGATACCAACCAAGCGCTTAGCCTGGTTAGAGAAATATCCAATTCCGCCAAAATGCACGATGATTATAACATCCTCGTAGATATGCGAGATACTACCTTCCATCCAGAAATGATTGATCTGCTTGAGATTGCGGCAGAGTGCTCTAAGCTACTGATCGGTTTCAGCTGCAAAATTGCCTTCCTAATTCCAGATACAGAACAACGAAAACTGGTCGCCAAAATATTCAGAACTTGTATGGAAGCTGAAGGCTTCGAGTTCAAACAATTTTTCGAATATGATTCGGCAATGGAGTGGCTTTCCGATTGACTGTAATCATTCCATTTACCCTCACTTTGAGTGAAAACC
>JASFTA010000117.1:0-5634 GCA_050114115.1 Desulfobacterales bacterium
TCGGTGCTCGATGTGCTGGCGGTGGATGGGTGCCGGGTGCGGGTGCGGGGGCTTGATATGTTCGACGGCACCCCGATACTGGATATCAAGCCGGCCTTCAAAGCCGAATGAGTCTTCTCCCCAGGGTGGGAGGACCCCGTGCTTTCTGGTAACATCAAGTTTGCAACAGACGATTACGGGCTTTAGATGAGGTTTTGAAACCGCTTCTAAGGATCGCTGGTGACGAAGAAGGTCGTTTAAACCCAACACGTGGGCCAACAAAGTATGCATCGCGCCATATGCCCATACTGGCGGGGCCTTTTCAGGCGGCGCTTTCTTCTCCCCTTTCTCATTGCGGGTATTGTCGCCTGCGCCGGTGGCAGGGGCACGACGCCGCCGGTCGAAGAGCGCGCCGCGCCGATTTCGCTGCCCACCATTCATTACACCATCCAGGTGGGGGCGTTCTCGACCGTTGAACGTGCCGCCCGTTATGCCGACCGCCTGGCAGCGGCCGGCCTGGATGCCTACCATTTCATCGATCGCGACGGATTGAGCAAGGTCCGCTTCGAGCGCTTCGCCACCAAGGCGGGTGCCCGACGCCGGGCCGCGCTGCTGCGGGCCCGGGGGGTGATCGAAGACTTCTATATCGTTCATCCCGGCGCGGCGGCCGGCCGCCGCCAAGCTCTGCCGGACAAGTTGGTGCGAACGGCCAACCGTTTTATCGGGGCGCCCTATCGCTGGGGCGGCACCTCGGCCCGCAGCGGTTTCGATTGCAGCGGGCTGACCATGACCGTCTATCGGCTCAACGGTTTGGAGCTGCCGCGCAGCGCCCGGGCCCAGTTTGACGCCGGAACGCCCGTGTCCCCCAACGCCGTTCGCCAAGGGGACCTGGTCTTCTTCGCCACCGGTCGCAGCGGCCGGGTGTCGCACGTGGGGATCTTTACCGGTGGCGGTGAATTTATCCATGCCCCTGGTCGCGGCAAGACGATTCGTATAGCCTCCCTGGGCAGCGACTACTTCCGGTCGCGGTACAAGGGCGCCCGCCGCTATTTCTAAGGCCGGGTTCGTAAGACGTCCGATAGCGGCATTATGCTGCGGCCCTCGTCACTGCGGCGTACGGGCGTACGCCTCATTCTTCCGGCCTCGCAAGCCGTCTCTCGAACGTCTTAGGAAAATGTCAGATGTCTCACGAACCCGTCAGGTGGCGCGTGAGGTGGCCGGCCAGAAACGTCCCCCCAATGGCCATACACTCCATGTCGAGATAAGCCTCGGCGGATTGCCGGAAGAGGACGCTGGATTGGGCTGGGAATTCTTCATCCCGATCATTGAACCGCAGGAGAACCGGGATTCGCGGCAGGAACGCAAACTGCAGGGAAAGGTCATGGGAAGCGCCGTCGTTGTAACGCCGGCCGTCCAGGGCGCGGCCGGCCTTCTCCAGCGCATCCAGCCGGCCGCTAAAGGTGGTTTCGATGATCTTGTTGGTGTTGGCGGTGAAGTAGCTTACCAGCGGGCCGGCGTCCTTGAATTCACGATAGGTTACCCAATCGCCGACAGCGGGGACTTCCGGCGGACACTGCAGGACATAGCAGCATAACACCACGCAAACCGCGTAGTTGACCGGTGCGCCCGAGGGATTGAAAACGCCCTGGTGGGTCAAGCGATAAGTTGATCCGTAGAGCTGGATCAGGAGATCGGCGCCATCGGTCTCGGCACCCAGCCGTGCGGCCCGGGCGGTCAGGTCAAGGTCGGCGATCCGGCCCAGGTAATGGCGGTAGGTTTCCTCGAAAACCGCGGCTTTGTCCGTCATGGCGTATCCTCCGTCGGCGTGCTCGTAGCGTCGGGGTCTTCGGGATCCGGGGTTGGCCATCGGGCGTGCATCACGCCATGAATCAGCAGAACAGGGCCTCCGGTCAGGGCGCCTTCCGGCGCTTGCGCATCGCGATGGCCTGCACGATCTCCTCGTATTCGTCTTCCAGATCCAGCAGCAGTTTCATCACCGGCGGTTTGATGGAATGGGCCGGCAGGCGCCGCCGCGCCTCTTCGATCTCGATTTCCAGTTCGCCTCGACGCTGGCGCAGGTGCTCAATGCTTGGCATGGTTACCCCCGCACGCTTTAATTGTCCAAAGCTTTGTCCGCGGTTTGTCGTTTACAGTGATGGTCGTGGCGGATGCTTCTTTATTACTATACGGCGGGGAGAAACGCAAAGCCATCCGGGTCAAGCGACGGCAGGCCCTGCCCCGGACGCCATACGGCGTCAAATGCGCCGGTATGCGGGAGCGTTTTTATCCGTCCGGCCCCAGTGCGATGCGATCAAGCCGTACGCCGGGAGGATCATTCAAATTTCTATCTGGTAGCGCTTGCGGGCGACTTGTGCAATCCGATCGAGATCGATGCTCACATCCTTCTGGTGTGATATCAGGTCTAGTCGGTATTTGGGGGAGCGTTTGCCGGGGTTCGTCGGCGCGTAGGTCCGCAGTACACACACCGCCTTGACACCGCCGTATTCGGCGAAGACGTGCTCCGCACCGCAGTCGATATGCTTCCTTTTCAATTCTCCGCTAAGTTGCGCGCTCAGCTGTTCAAAGGTCAGTGTGCTGAATTCACCAAACCGGCCGATACCCAGAATCCGAATCAAGCCGGTCAAGCTGTTCTCTTTGTAACGGGTATCGTGGCAGACCACGACGTGGGGATGATACAGGCTTTTTCCCGATGGTAGATGTTTGCGCGCGTGGACGGCGTCAAGTCTGTGCGTAAAGTTTTCCAGACGGCGCCTCGAGAGATTAAATTCCGTTTTCCAGTAGGCAAAATACATGTGGGGGGCCGTCAGTCCAATGGATACACAGGTGCTGATCCGTGTCCGGGAGCCATAGGGCGGATCGATGTATGTCGGGCAATGACTGCGGATGATGTCAACGGCTTCAACTTCGATTTCCGGCTTTTTCCCGAGTCGGCGTTTGCGTTTGAAAGCCGCTGTTTTAAAAGTATAGATGCGTCGCGCGGCTCTTGTGAAAAACCCGGAGTCGAGGTTGACGCTTTTGACCAAACCGTCCGGAAACAAAAGCGTGGCATTGTCAAACTGTAGGCTCTCCCGGATCTTCCGTCGAAAAAGGCTCTCATTCCATGCCATGGGTTTATAGGCGATTTCCTGCTCGTCGACGTCCTGACAGATCAAACCACCGGGAATGAAGATCGCCCCCTTGTTATCCAGTTTCCCCGTGGCCCCCTCCTCATGGATACCGGGCAGTTGTCCCTTCCTGAGCCGCGCCAACATTCGCCACAGCGTATCGGTTCGAATGGCAATCAGTTCTCGAATCAGGACGCTGCCGATGATGTCGTTTTTGGTGAGCATTGGCGATAGCCTCCGGTTTTTTATTCAGGGCATGGATTCAGCATGATCGCACTTAGGGAAAATGCCCAGGTCTTCACGCCAATCGAACCTTACTGTTGATCGATCTTGGGCGCGTTGTAGCCGCCCCAGGTCTGCTGAGAGACGCCCACCACCATGAAGGCCTCCGGATCGATACGGGCGATGATGTATTTGATATCGTAAATTCGGGAGCGCAGCGCCGTGAAATAGAGCAGTGTTCGTTTTTTCTGGGAATATCCGCCGGTCACCATCCAGTGGGTCACCCCGCGCTGAAGCTCGTACATGATGGCATGGCGGATGGGATCGGGCTTTTCGGTAATGATCATCAGGGTACGCATCTGGCTGGGGCCTTCGAGCACGAAATCGGAAAAGAGTCCGACCAGGATGAGGGTCAGCACGGCCAGCAGGGCCGTTTCCAAGTTGAAAACCATTCCGGCCAGGGCGATGATTGCCAGATCGGTGAACAGATAAGATTGACTCAGGGGAAAGCCGGTCTTGTTGTAGATGATGCCCAGGCCGGTAACGCCGCCGGCCGCGATATCGTAAGGCAATTGAAAGACGACGTATCCCAATGCCGAGACAATGGCGCCGGTGGTAAGCATCAACTGCTGCCAGCCCAGACGCAGGAGCATGGCAGCCGGATGCGTGGCGAGCGCGCCTTGTAGGCCTGACGGTAATGGCACGGTGGCGGTTATCCCCTTCCCGTTGATCAAAATTGACGTTGGCCCCAAACCGCCATGTTAAAGGTGCCGTCGTTGATGTGCTGACCCTTTCAACGGTGCGGTGGGCCGCGCGATTCCCTACCAGGGAATCGGGCGCTTTTCACGAAAAAAACCACCGCTGGGGACGTCCTCCGGCAGGGTGGCCAGCCAGACCGGCGTCTCTGCGACCTGGGCCGGCATCAGAGGGGCCTGCTCGCCCCCCAGCCGGGGCAGGCCGAGCTGGCCAGGATGTTGGTGCCCCGCAGCTCTGTGGCCAGCAGCACGGTCAGTCCGTTCAGCAGGGTCTTGGACAGGCGGCCGGCCGGCGACAGGTCAACCGAACAGGCGGAGTGCGGGCTGGCAATGTCGGTCAGCGCCCCCGGGTTGCCGGAGACATTGACGATCCTCCTGTAATTGTTGGCCTGCATGTGGGACCTACAGGCCTAGCTCAGCAGAAGCGGCCCCAAGACATTGGTTTCGAAGGTATTCTGGGAAATCGTCAGATCAAGTTCCGAGGTATTTGTCTTGGCATCAAGCATGCTACCGGCATGGTCGATGATGCAGGATCGCGGTCTTTTGATCCGATCATGGATGCCGACGTGCTTACAGGTACGTGCCGGGCCTTGTCAACCGTTATTGATTCAACGGCATGATACCCCATCCACGGTAAGGTTTAGCGCACCTCCGCAAATCAGGTCATCCGCTCCGGTGGCAGCCCTTTTTGCTCGCCGGTCTGGCCGAAGGCGTCGTGGTCACTTTTCCGGCCGGACGCCGTCCACCCTCCAATCGCCACGAAACCATCGATCTGCCGGAAAATATCGAAACGGGAACGTCCACCCGCATCACGGTCGTGCCGATGGGGGCCTCGGCGCCGCGATTTGACGGCGAGGATATCGAAGGCCATTTTTAGGGTCGACATTTACGGTGGCCTTGCGGATAGGCGCTGCTAAGCGCCTGTTTTTCCGGTGCCGCCGATTCAATGGCCGGGGCCACGCCCGGCCGAACGGATTGTTTCAAATGCAGGAGCAAACCAGATGAGCCTTTTGCACGAAAAGATGTCCGAGACGATTCAGAACCGCATCGAGACCATCCGGGATGCGATTGTCCGCGTGGGATCATCGCTTCATCCTGATTATGCCGATGCCTTGAGGGACAGGTGCCGTAGACGCGATCAGCAATTGACCGCCCTGTGCGACTGGCTTCTGGACACCGAGCAGCAGCAGATCCTGGCCTTGGACCCGCGGAATGTCTTTTATCTCTATGCCGGCGCCTATCTGACGGTCCTGGCATCGCCCAGCGGCCACTCCGCCGGGTCTGTCACGCCGGCGGGCGGCGAGGGCGAAGTGCCGGACAACGGCATCGGGATGCTCGTCCGCGAACACTGGCAGGAACTGGGGCTTCACGATGACGCGGAAGCCGAACAAATGGCCGCGATTTGCCGGGCGGCCGATGGATCTGTGGATTCGGCGATGGACGATTCACACGCGGGAGACATGGCGGCCGCCAGCACCACGGTAAACCGGACCCTGCTGGCGGCCGGGCTAAAGCTGGCCCGGACCCTCGATCTGTCGGGCGACTACGCCCAG
>JASFTA010000118.1:0-5628 GCA_050114115.1 Desulfobacterales bacterium
ACCCCGCGCAATACCTGGATGATATCGTTGTAGACGACCTCGATGTTGTTGACTTCCAGCAGGTTGCCATTGGTTTGCGCAACGTCCATCGATGATCCTTCCCGGCCAGCTTGCCTCCGGGGGCACCCCCGGGCCGGGGCGGCTTGCGGACCCACGTGAACGGTCCGCCGGCAAAGCCCCGGCATGGGTGCGGTTTAGGGTTCCAGGCTACTTCTTGGCAAACTCGGGGATAAAGGGCTTGCCCACGGCTTTGAAAACACCGTCCTGGACACTGTAGATCTGCAGGGTGTCGACCCCTTCCTTGTCGGTCTGGGAGTAGGTCACCGGCCCCACGGTGGTCATCGGGTTGTAGGCCTTGTCGCCGTGCATGGCCAGCATTTCCGCATAGAGGTTCTCGCGCGTGATCGGCTTGCCGGCTTCCTTGGCCCGGCGGATCACCTCGGCGGCCACCTGGGCCACCATGACCCCATTGGTGTAGTTGTGCGAGTTGGCGGCCTTGTCGTCACGGCCATAGCGCTTGGCCAGCTCCAACTGGAAGTCCGTTCCCGGCCCCGGCTCCGAGGTCAGCGTGTAGGAGGTGATCCAGTAGAAGTTATTGGCCGCCGTGCCGGCCAGGGCGATCAGGTCGTTGCCGCCGGTGTAGTGGGCGCCCAGGAAGGTGATTTTGCCGGCCTCGCCGAACTTGCCGGCGATCATGCCCTGCCGCTCGGCATCACCGATCAGCGTGGCCACCGGTGACTGCACCGTGTGGCTGATGATGTACTGCACGCCCTTGTTTTTCAAGCGCTGCAGGGTGGCGGTGTTGTCCAGGTCCTTGCCGTGTTCGACCACCTCGACGATCTCGATATTGAGTCCCTTGGCCACGGCCTTCGTGGTATCTTCCACGGGGCCGCGCCCGAAGGCCGAGGGATGGATGAACATGGCCACCTTGGCCTTGCCGTTCTTGTGGTTGTTGGCCACGTATTCGGCCAGACCGATCATCTGGCTGGAGTAGGAGGCAATCGGCAGGAAGATGTAGTTGGAGCCGTCCAGGTTGCCGGCGTGAAAGGAAGCCGGGATCACCGCGATCTGTTCTTCCTCGAAATCCCGTTTGAGCGCCAGGGTGCTGCCGGTGGAATAGTTGAGGTAGAAGACGATGTCTTCCGCCAGAAAATCCTCGAAGTTGCGCTTGGTGACGTCGGTCTTGTACTGATCGTCGCGGATGGTGCAGTCGATCTTGTCGTCGCCCAGCATCTTGGTTTCGTTGACGTAGCGGAAATAGTCCTCAACGCCCTTGGCATACGGGTTGCCGGCGTCGGAGGTGGGGCCGGTGATCGCCAGCGAAAGCCCCAGTTTGTAAGTTTCACCGGCAAAGACCGTGCCGAATCCGCTTAGAACAATAGCCAGTGCAACGAACAACCCCAGCAGGATCATGCTTCGTCTCTTCATGGTTCCCCCCTTTGTCGACTTCTCGTTAAGGTTATGCCCATCGTCAACGCTCCGGCCCTTGCGGCAAAACACCGCGCGTCACGCCCTGCGGCATGCCGGCCGTCAGTAGCGGAAGGGCCACAGCTTGGTGTATGAACGCACGATGCGCCACCAGTTGGCGATGCCCCGCGGTTCGAACATCAAAAAAAGAACGATCACCAGACCAAAAGTCAGCGGTTTCAAGGCCGTGGCCAGGTTCATGGTGCCGGTGAAGATCGCGCCGGCATATTCGGACAGGTGCTCGACCTGCAGTTCCAGCGTATAGATCGCCGCCGGTCCCAGAAAGGCGCCGGGCAGCGTGCCCAGCCCACCCACGATGGCCATGGCCAGGTAGGTGATCGACTGGTGCAGGGTAAAGGATTCGATGCCGACCCCGCGGTAGAGATAGGCATGCAGGGCCCCGGCGACCCCGGCGAAGAAACCGGCCAGGGCAAAGGCATACACCTTGGTAAGCCCCGGGTGCATGCCCATGGCGTCGGCGGCCCGGTCGTTGTCGCGCACCGCCACCAGGCAGCGCCCATAGCGGGTGCGCATCAGGTTGCGCACCCCGAAACCCATCAGCACCACGATCACCAGAATAACGTAGTACCAGAAAAAATAATGCTCCTTGCGACCCACCTTGCCGGTCAGCCAGAAGATGCGGCCCACGTAGACCGTCTGGCCCTGATCGAAAAAGGTCATCGTATTGATGACCCACTGGAAGATCATCTGGAAGGAAAGCGTGGCGATGGCCAGATAGAGATGTTTGATGCGGATGGCCGGCAGCCCCACGAAGGCGCCGAAGGCCGCCCCCATGCAGCCCGAAGCCAGGATCATCAGGGGCCAGGCATGGGTGATCACGACATGGCTGTCGCCCAGCAACTGGGAGAAGGTGGCCAGGGTATAGGCCCCCACGCCCACAAAGGCGGCATGTCCGATGGAGATCAGCCCGGCATAGCCGGTCACCAGGTTAAGTCCGTAAACCGCCACGACGGCAATCAGGATATTGTCGATCACCAGCATGTACTTGTTGCTGAGCTTTAAGAACAGCGGCCAGACAAACAAGGCCGCCAGGAAAAGAACGAACACCAGGCGATCGAGGTTGGTCAGGAAGATGCGCTGTTCTTCCTTGTAGGTCGAAAAAAAGTTGCCGGTGGCAAACCAACGATTGGCAGACATAGGCTAAACTCGCTCGATTTCGTGAATGCCGAACAGGCCGTGCGGCTTGAACAGGAGAATCACCAGCAAAATGATGTAGGGCAGAACGTCCGCCGTTCCGTAGAGCCCCCAATGGCCGTCCAGATAGCCGGCGGCAAACTGCTGGATGAGCCCCATGATGATCCCGGCCACCACCGCCCCGATGATCGAATCCAGGCCCCCCAGGATGACCACCGGAAAAACCGTGATGCCGAAGGCGTGCAGGGTGTCGAAGTTCAAACCGGTGATATTGCCGATGATGCTGCCGGCCGCCGCCGCGCTCAAGCCCGCCGTGGCCCAGGCCAGCCCGAAGACCTTGGGAACCGAGATGCCCACCGACATGGAGGCCAGCTGGTCGTCGGACACCGCCCGCATCGAGACCCCGATGGTCGAGCGCTTGAAAAACCACGAAAAGCCGCCGATCAAAATCGTCGTGATGACGACCCCTACCATCTGGGTCCAGGAGATCGACACCCCGCCGAAGGTGATCGGTGTTTTGGGCAGAAATTCGGGAAACGAAAAATTCTCGGTGCCGAAGGGCGTCAGGTACACCAGGCCGTCGATGATCGACATCAGCCCGATGGTCACCATGATCACCGAAATGATGGGCTCCCCGATCAGGCGGCGCAGAAAAACGCGCTCCACGCTCATGGCCAGGAAAAAGGTGATCACCACACTCAGCAGAAAAGAAATATAGATCGAGATCCCGGCCCAGACCGTCAGCGCGTAGGTGATAAAGGCCCCGGCGGCGATGATCTGCCCGTGGGCGATGTTCAGCACCCGGCTGGATTTATAGATCAGGACAAAACCCAGGGCCGAAAGCGCGTAGATCGACCCCACCACGATACCGCTGACCACAAGCTGAAAAAAATAACTCATTGAGCATCTTCCATGGTGTAAAAGGGCAATTGGGTTTCGACCGTCGTCGTCTGGCCGTCCTGGTACTGGAATTGGGCCTCGACCGCTTTCTCGCCGATCGTTTCGTTGTAGAGCGTCTCGTAGAGATCGACGTATTTCTCCCGTACGAACTTGCGACGGATCTTGCCGGTCTTGGTCAATTCACCGTCGTCCACGTCGAGCAGTTTGTAGAGCATGGCCCAGCGGCGGATCCGGAAATGAGGCTGCTCCACGGTGCGGTTGAATTCCGCGATCTGCTCCCGGATCAGGTCGGCCACCTCCGGTTTGAGGGACAGGTCCATATAGGTCGTAAACGAAATACCGCGGTCCTCGGCCCACTTGCCGACGATGATGGGGTCGATATTGATCAGGGCGGACACGAATTCCATTTGGTCACCGAAGATCACGGCTTCCTTGATATAGGGGCTGAACTTGAGCTTGTTCTCCAGAAACTGGGGGCTGAACATTTCCCCCTGATGGTTGTGCATCACGTCCGCGAGACGGTCGATCACCACCAGATGCCCACGTTCGTCGATATAGCCGGCATCACCGCTGTGCAGCCAGCCCCCCTCCAAGAGTTCCTCGGTCTTGTCGGGCAGCTCGTAATATCCGCGGCAGACCGAAGGCGAGCGCGAAAGGATTTCACCCTCGTCGGATATCTTGTACTCGGTTTCCGGCAGGGGGATGCCCACCGTGTCATTGCGGATGTCGCCATCACGGTGCATGTAGGCAATTCCGGTGATTTCCGTCTGTCCGTAGATCTGTTTCAGGTTGACCCCCAGAGCCTGGTAAAAAGTGAAGAGGTCCGGTCCCAGCGCGGCGCCGCCGGTGTAGGCCCGGCGCAGCCGCAGAAAACCGATCTGGTTGATCAGGGGACGGAACAGCAGGGTCTTGCCCAGCCAGGCCTGAAAGGCCAGAAGACCCGGCATGGGTTTTCCGGTCATACGGTAAGTGGCGGCTCGCTCGCCCACTTTCATGAAATAGCGGTATACCGCCCGATTGAGCCGGTAGGACTCGTCGATCTTGAGCCAGATCTGGGAGCGGATGGTCTCGTAGATCCGCGGGGCGCCGAACATGAAATGCGGACCGATCTCTTTTAAATCCTCCATCGCGGTTTCGACCGATTCCGGGAAATTGACCGTGATGCCGGTGGCCATGGCCACCCCGAAGGCGTTCATCTGCTCGCCGATCCAGGCAAAGGGCAGAAAGGAGAGATACTCGTCGGTGGCCGCCAGGTGGTCGACCTTGGTGATCTGCACCCCCATGTTGATATAGTTGCGGTGCATCATCTCGGCGCCCTTGGGAAGTCCGGTGGTTCCCGAGGTCAGGCACAGGTGGCAGACATCGTCGGCCGTGCCCTGATCCACCATTTTTTCGAAGCGCTGCGGTTCCTCCTGGTGGACCTCCTCACCCAGACGGTAGAGATCATCGATGAACATGAACCAATCGTCGGCGCGGTAGCTGCGCATGCCGCGGGAATCTTCATAGATGACGCGCCGGACCTTCGGAATCCGCTCACGAATCTCGAGCAGCTTGTCCACCTGTTCCTGATCGTCACAGAATACCAGGCTGACGCCCATGTAATTCAGGATGCCTTCGATCTCGTCGGGCAGGCTGGATTGATAGAGGCCGGCTGAAATGCCCCCCAGCGCCTGGGCGCCCACCGCCATGAAGAGCAATTCGGGGATGTTGTCGCCGATGATGGCAATCTTGTCGCCCGCCTTGAAACCGATCTTCTCCAGCCCCAGGCCCGCTTTACGGACATGCGCGTAATAGTCGGACCAGGTATAGGCATTCCAGCAGCCGAAATCCTTCTCACGCAAGGCCACCTTGTCGCCGGACTGCCGCACCCGCCAGCGCAAAAGCTGCGGAATCGTAAACCTCACCAAGTCGTCACGGTTTTCCATACGCTGAAAACAATCTTCTCCGGGTTATTGATGCCCCATTTCAACCAGACCCTAATGTTTAATAAAATGACCAAGGTCAAGGCCCGCAGATTCAGAGCAAGAAGTGATCATGGGTATGCCGGGCAATAAACCGCCCTTAAACCCAGCCCGCAATACATCTTAGCGGGAGAGACGGTTTCGT
>JASFTA010000119.1:0-5625 GCA_050114115.1 Desulfobacterales bacterium
CGGTGGTCGCCGTATATAGTCGATGTTGGAAGACGACAAATTCAAGGCCCTGCGCGACAAGCTCAAGCGGGTTTTCACCGACAGCCGGGCATCCAAGGCCATTGGCAAGATGTCCGAAGACGAGCTGAAGATCTTTGCGGATCATTACCGCGAAGGGGTTCATATGGCCACACCGGTCTTCGACGGGGCCAAGGAAGAGGAGATCAAGACCCTACTGGAAGAGGCCGGCTACGATCGTCTGGCCCAGGCCACCCTTCACGACGGACGCACGGGCAAGCCCTTTGACGAAAAGATTACCGTCGGCACGATGTATATGCTGAAGCTCCACCATCTGGTGGATGACAAGATCCACGCCCGCTCGATCGGGCCGTATTCGCTGGTAACCCAGCAACCCCTGGGCGGCAAGGCCCAATTCGGTGGTCAGCGTCTGGGGGAAATGGAAGTCTGGGCCATGGAAGCCTACGGCGCGGCTTTTGCGCTGCAGGAATTCTTGACCGTCAAATCCGACGACATGGCCGGCCGTACCCGCATGTACGAAAAAATCGTCAAGGGCCAGAATGTCCTCGAGCCCGGTCTGCCCGAATCCTTTCGGGTCATGACCAAGGAACTTCAGGCCCTGGGTCTGGATATTCAGCTTCTGGAAGGCGAATAAAACAAGGAGAGCGCTTTGGAAACGTTATACGATTTCTTTGCAAAGCCCACCGATCCAAGGAAATACGATGGCATCCGTTTGTCGCTGGCGTCATCGGAGCAGATTCGTAAATGGTCCTTCGGAGAGATTAAGAAACCGGAGACGATCAACTATCGCACCTTCAAGCCGGAGCGCGACGGGCTGTTCTGCGCTAAAATTTTCGGTCCGACCAAGGACTATGAATGTAACTGCGGCAAGTACAAACGCATGAAGCACCGCGGGGTGATCTGCGAAAAGTGCGGCGTCGAAGTCATTCAGTCCAAAGTGCGCCGTGAGCGCATGGCCCACATCGAGTTGGCCACGCCGGTATCGCATATCTGGTTTTTGAAGAGTCTGCCCAGTAAGATCGGCAATCTGCTCGACCTGACCCTCAAGAACATGGAGAAGGTTCTCTACTTCGATTGCTATATCGTGATCGACCCCAAGGATACGCCGCTGACCAAAGGGCAGTTGCTGACCGACGAAAAATACATGGAGGCCCTGGAGGCCTACGGGAACAAGTTCGACGCCGGCATCGGGGCCGAAGCCGTCAAAGTCCTTTTAGAAAGCCTCGACCTGGATGCCCTTTACAACGAGCTGCGTCGGGACGTCCGCGAAACAGGATCGGTGGCCAAGCGGCAGAAGTTGGCCAAGCGACTCAAAATTGTCGATGCCTTCCGCAAATCCGGAGTGGATCCCTCCTGGATGATCATGAGCGTGATTCCGGTGTTGCCACCGGACTTGCGCCCCCTGGTACCGCTGGAAGGCGGGCGTTTCGCCACCTCCGATCTCAACGATTTGTATCGCCGCGTGATCAATCGCAACAACCGCCTCAAACGGTTGATCGATCTCAAGGCGCCCGACATTATCGTGCGCAACGAGAAACGCATGCTTCAGGAAGCCGTGGACGTGCTTTTCGACAACGGTCGCCACGGCCGCGTGATCACGGGAACCAACAAGCGGCCGCTCAAATCCTTGAGTGACACGCTCAAGGGCAAGCAGGGCCGTTTCCGGCAGAACCTGCTGGGCAAACGCGTGGACTATTCCGGCCGGACGGTCATCACCGTGGGGCCGGACTTGCGTCTGCACCAGTGCGGCCTGCCCAAGAAGATGGCCCTGGAACTGTTCAAGCCGTTTATCTACTACCGTCTGGAACAAAAGGGACTCGTCTCTACGGTCAAAAGCGCTAAAAAAATGGTCGAGCGCGAGATCCCCGAAGTCTGGGATACCTTGGATGAAGTCGTCAAGGAGTATCCCGTGATGCTCAACCGCGCCCCGACGCTGCACCGTCTGGGCATCCAGGCCTTTGAGCCGATCCTGATTGAAGGCAAGGCGATTCAATTGCATCCGTTGGTCTGTACGGCCTTTAACGCGGACTTTGACGGTGACCAAATGGCTGTCCACGTGCCCCTGTCCGTCGAGGCCCAAATCGAGGCCCGGGTACTGATGCTCTCCAGCAACAACATCTTATCGCCGGCTAACGGCAGCCCGATAATCGTGCCCAGCCAGGATATCGTTTTGGGGATTTATTACATGACCCGCGGCATCGAGGACCTTAAGGGCCAGAACAAAATATTCAGCAACCCCGGCGAAGTCCGCCAGGCCTATGATGCCGGGGCGGTGGAACTGCACACCCAGGTCAAGTTGCGGGTCGACGGTCAACGTCTGGACACGACCGTCGGCCGGGTTCTGCTCTGGGAGATCATGCCCAATGACATCGTCATGGCGTTCCGGCACATTGCCGTGGACAGTGCGGCCGAGGCCAACACGATCGAAAAGCAACTCGCCGATGGGGCCGATTTCAACGAACTGGCCGATCAGTTCGCGGAAACCACCGGTGGATTTGATGAAGGCCACACCGGCCTGCTCAAACGGGGCGAACTCCAGGGCCTGTTCAGCCTCACCGACGAAGATGCCGCTGCGGTGTTCCAACTGGCGCTCGACAAGACTTCCGGTCGGCTGGAAGGCGAAGGGCGACAGCATTTCTTCCATGTTGTCCGGCGGGATGTCGGGGTTCCCTTCGCGGCCGTCAATCACGTCATGGACAAAAAGGCCCTGCGGGAACTTGTCGATCTAGTCTATCGGCGTCTGGGACCCAAGGCCACGGTTATTCTGTCCGACCGTCTCAAGGATATCGGGTACCGCTATTCGACCGAGGGCGGCCTTTCGATTTCGATCGACGCCATGATTATCCCCGAGAAGAAATGGACGCTTCTCAAACAGGCCGAGGTCAATGTCACCGAAATCAGTCGCCAGTATACCGAGGGGCTCATCACCCAGGGCGAGAAATACAATAAGGTGGTCGACATCTGGGCCAAGGCCACCGACGACGTGGCCAACGAAATGATGGAGGCCATGAAAAACGCCCCCTCCCCCGGTGGGCACTCGGCCGCCGGCTTCAATCCCATTTTCATGATGGCCGACTCGGGGGCCCGCGGCAGCAAGGACCAGATGCGGCAGTTGGCTGGAATGCGCGGGCTGATGGCCAAACCTTCGGGGGAAATCATCGAAACCCCGATTCAGGCCAATTTCCGGGAAGGTCTTTCGGTGTTGCAGTACTTCATTTCGACCCACGGGGCGCGCAAGGGGCTCGCCGATACCGCGCTGAAAACGGCCAACTCCGGTTATCTCACCCGGCGCCTGGCGGATGTGGCCCAGGATTGCGTGATCACGGAAATCGACTGCGGCACCATGGTGGGCATCGAGGTCGAGCCGCTGATGGAAGGCGGCGAGGTGATCCAACGCCTGGGTGAGCGCATTCTGGGGCGCTATGCGGTTGACGACATCGTGGATCCGTTTACCGATGAGGTGCTGGTCAAATCCGGCCGGCAGATTGACGAAGCAGCGGTGAGCCGGGTCGAAGATTCCGGTGTCACCAACGTTCAGATTCGCTCCGTGCTCACCTGCCGGACGCGTTACGGTGTCTGCGCCACCTGCTACGGTCGCGATCTGGCACACGGGCATCGCGTCGAGAAAGGCCAGGCCGTCGGAATTCTGGCGGCGCAGTCCATCGGTGAGCCGGGCACCCAGCTGACCATGCGGACCTTTCACATCGGCGGCACTGCGAGCCGGCGGGTCGAGCAGGCCGACATTCGTGCGCGTGTGGACGGTCAGATCAAGTTTCTGGATTTGAATGTGGTGACCAACTCCGAGGGGAACCTGGTGGTCATGAACCGTCGGGGCGGCGAGTTTGCGATCATCGACAAGGGCGGTCGTGAACGCGAGCGGTTTCCGGTGATTTTCGGGGCCCATCTTCTGATCAAAGACAACGATGCGGTCGAAGCCGGTCAGCTGCTGGCCCAGTGGGATCCCTTCACCACGCCGATCATCACCGAGGTCAACGGGACGGTTAAGTTCGGCGACATCATGCCCGGCAAGACCGTTCAGGAAAAGGTGGACCCGGTAACCGGCAAATCGAGCCATACGATCATCGAATCCAAACTGGCCGATGCGCGACCCCGCATCTCGATCAAGGACGATGCGGGCAAGACCACCAGGCTGGCGAGCCAGTCGGGCCTGGCCCGCTATGTTCTGCCGACCGAAGCGATTTTGATGGTTGAGGAAGGGGACCCCGTCAACGCCGGTGACATCGTCGCCAAGCTGCCCCGGGCCACCACCAAAACCAAAGATATTACCGGTGGTCTCCCGCGGGTGGCGGAATTGTTCGAGGTGCGCAAGCCCAAAGACATCGCCATTCTGAGCGAGATCGACGGCTATGTCAGCATCGCCAAGGGAACCAAAAAGGGTAAGCAGAAGATCACCGTGACACCGGTGGATGTCGGGGAAAAGAAGGAGTACCTGATCCCGCGGGGCAAGCACATCAATGTCTACGAGGGCGATTATGTGCGGGCCGGCGAGCCGCTGATCGGCGGAGCGGCGATCCCCCAGGATATTCTGAACATCAAGGGCGAGGTCGCACTGGCGCGCTACTTGGTGGACGAAGTTCAAGAGGTCTACCGTTTGCAGGGCGTGCGCATCAACGACAAACATATCGAGGTGATCGTCCGCCAAATGATGCGCCGGGTCAAGGTCCAGGAGGTCGGCGACACCGATTTCATCACGGAGGAGCAGGTCGACCGGGTGGTTTTCGAAGAGGCCAACCGTTCCGTGATCGAAAAGGGCGGTCAGCCGGCGTTGGCCGAACCATTGATCCTCGGAATTACCAAGGCCTCCCTGAGCACGGACAGCTTTATTTCGGCGGCGTCCTTCCAGGAAACAACAAAAGTATTGACAGATGCCGCTATCGGAGGTACAGTCGACTATTTAAGAGGGCTCAAGGAGAACGTGATCATGGGCCGGCTGATTCCGGCCGGTACCGGATTTCCGATGTACGGCGAGATTCACGTGGATCAGCATTAACAACGACCGCCTGCCGCCAAGCGGCAGGCGGTATTGCAATCTCCACACCGTATGTTAACTGGGACGACCCGCCTCAGGCGCTCAATCGTTCTAAGAGCATAGATTTTCCTCGAACGACGAATACAACTTTTCAGTTTAGCGTTTGCCTGACGGTAGCGCGCCAAGGGATACGGCCGTCGCCGTCAAGCGAAAAACGGCTTGACAATATTGTCATCGGACTGTATATAGCCCGCTTTTGCCGTTTCGGCGATTTTTTGTCAATTGACGCAACCAAGGGGAGCATATGCCCACGATCAACCAGCTTGTGCGTAAAGGCCGCAAGAAAATTGTCAAAAAGACGAACACCCCGGCGCTCAAAGGGGCGCCCCAGAAGCGCGGGGTCTGCACCCGTGTCTATACCTCCACCCCCAAGAAGCCGAATTCGGCCCTGCGGAAGGTGGCCCGGGTTCGTTTGACGACCGGTATCGAGGTAACGGCCTATATTCCCGGTATCGGGCACAACCTTCAGGAGCACTCCGTCGTGCTGGTCCGGGGCGGGCGTGTCAAGGACCTTCCCGGTGTGCGCTATCACATCGTGCGCGGCACGCTGGATACCC
>JASFTA010000120.1:0-5623 GCA_050114115.1 Desulfobacterales bacterium
AGACCCGGCAGGACCGCCCCCATGAACAGATCGCCCACGGGTACGCCGACGATATCACCGATCAACACCAGGACGATACTGGGGGGGATGATTTGGCCCAAAGTTCCAGAGGCCGACACGGTACCCGTAGCCAACTCCTTCTGATAGCCACGTTTGAGCATGGTGGGCACGGCCAGCAGGCCCATGGTCACGACGGTGGCCCCCACGATGCCGGTGGAGGCGCCCAGAAGCGCTCCCACGACAACAACGGAAATGGCCAGGCCGCCGCGCATCCGCCCAAAGGCCAAGCCCATGGTGTCCAGCAGCTCTTCCGCCAGACCGGAACGTTCCAGCATAACGCCCATGAAAACAAAGAGGGGCACGGCCAGGAGGGTGACATTGGTCATGACCCCCCAGATTCGCAGGGGCAGAAGGTTGAAAAAATCCCACCCGAAGCCGATCAGGCCGAAAACCAGGGCCGTGCCCATGAGGGTGAAGGTTACCGGAAAACCGATCATCAAAAGGATCGTCAGGGCCAGAAACATCCAGCCGGGCAGGTATTCCATCAGTGGTCCTCCCCGGTTTCGATCTGGCGGCCCATGATGGTCATTAGGCTCTTGATGCCCATTGAAACGCCCTGGAGCAGGACGAGTATAAAGCCGGCCGGGATGCAGGCCTTGAGAACAAAGCGGTAAGGAATGCCGCCCGGATCGGGAGAGCCCTCCATTACCGCCCAGGCATTATAGACAAAATTGAGGGAGGTGGCGATGATCATGTAACAGCCGGGGATCAGAAAAAAGAGCACCCCGATGAGATTGATCCAGGCCTGGGTCTTGGCGCTGGCGCGTTGGTAGAAGATATCGACCCGCACATGACCGTCTTTAAGGAGGGTGTATCCGGCTCCCATCAAAAAAATAAAAGCGAACAGATGCCACTCCATCTCTTGGGTGAAAACGAAGCTGACCTGGAAGGCATAGCGCATGACAACGTCGATAAATACAACCACCACGACCAATGCCGTCGCCCAGGCCACAAAATTGCCCACCCAGGTGTTCAAGGCGTCAATCCATTTGCAAACCTTTTCGAGAATTCCCATTAAAAATCGCAATCTAAAAAAATTTCCGAAAAATCGGAATGCGTTGTTTCAGTCAATACGGCCAGCCTTGTGGCGCAATCCTCCTGGGCCTCGGATCAGTTAAAGCGTACAGGGTGTTTTTAAACAAATACCGTATATTAGGGATTAAATATTATGTCAATAGATGAATGCCGTTCATTTTTCTTTGGGTTATCGGCGCCTCGGTCGCATCAAATTGACGCCATCCAGGTTGAAGAACGGCGCTGCAGGAATCCAAGCGGTCGGTTGATAACGGCAGAGGGGTACAGGCGCGGGTGATCATGTTCATTGATCGAAAACCTGTCCGCTATTGGTTTGGCTGCACCGTCGCGCCGATCCACTGGAGGAATTCCGGGTTGCCGCCATCGATCGCGAAAGTGACGATACAGGGGCAGTCATAACTGTGAAGGGCTTTGACCTTGGTGATCAGTTCCGGGACACGGTCACGAGCGGTTTTGGCGATCATGACGACTTCACGGTCTTTTTGAAGCGCATCCTCCCAGACATAGAGACTTTGCATGCCGTCCAGGATGTTGACGCAGGCCGCCAATTTTTCCTTAACGAGCGCCTCACCAATGCGTTGCGCTTCTTCCAGGCTCCCGGCGGTCATGTAGACGAATTGGATGGCCATATCTTTTCTCCTCGGATTACCGGGTGCAAACCGGTGGTGGCGAAGAAACCAAAAGCAGGCCGGCCGTCGGGGGAACCCCTCTTGGCATTCCCCGATGTTTTCTGCTAACAAAAACCACCACGGGTTTTCCCGGGGGTAAATTGCCAGACAACGAGTGTCAGATGGGACTGAGAAAACTTCGCCGCAAGCTCCACCAGCAACGCATCGCCGCCCAAAAGCGTTTCCGGCGACAGAAAAATGCCAACCGGCTGGCGGCACCGGGTGTTCACAGCTTCGTCCTCGTCCTCGACAATCTCAAGCCGTCCTTCAATGTCGGCAAGATATTCCGCAGCGCGGATGCTTTTGGGGCCCGCGAAATCCATTTGGTCGGGATCGATTTTTTTGATCCGGCACCTTCCATGGGTTCCTTCAAGTGGGTGCCGGCCCGCTTTAACGAAAACTTCGCTAGCGTTTACCACTCGCTAAGGCACCGTGATTACAATCTTTTTTCTTTGGAGCCCCAGAACGGCCCGCCGCTTCATACGCACCGTCTGCCGCTACGCAGCGCCTTCATCTTCGGCCATGAGGAATACGGTCTTAGTTTTGATCCGCAGGATTACCCCGACATCCAGCCCTTGTGCATACCCCAGTTCGGGCAGGTTGAGAGTCTGAACGTCAGCAACGCGGCCACCGTAGTCATGTGGGAGTTTCTGCGCCAGCATCATCTGCCATCGCCCTCGAGCGCATGGGCCTGAATCCCGGTTTCAAGACTTGATGATGTTTTCCATGCTTTCCAGGTTGATGTCCAGCGGACGGATACGCAGGCTCGGTGATTCACCATCAAGAATCTCAACGGCGAAGACATCGAAGACCCCTCCCAGAAACATGTCGACCCGGCGGGTACGTTCAATAAATATCCCGGTGCGGTCGTAAAGGATATCGCCTTGGGCGTCCGGGACGACCGCCAGGGCGAACAGGTCCTTTTGCCCTCTTTTGACCGCGAAGCGGTCACCGACCGTAAAGGTGGTATCCACCAGTTGGCTGGCTGGTATCAGAATGCCGCGGCGTTGAGGGTCGTTCAACGCCAGGCGTTGCGCATCGTCTTTCTTGAGAGCCATGATGTTTTTCCCGAAGATATTAATTCGAGTCTGCGCCGATAAAGATCGAGACCTTGGCGCGTTTTAGCATGGAAAATGCTGCTGATTAATTGCATGCCCGCGCAATACGGTAGCCTGAAGCGATGTCCCCCGGTCTAATTGATTTTTTGGTCCTTGGGTCTGAAGGGAATGACCTCCGACGGGCGAGGTGCTTGTTCGAGGGCCGCCGGCCCGGTCTGGGTGGCATCCGGGTCGGATTTCAGCACGCTGTGGATAATCCGTGAGAGGCGGTCGATACTGAACGGTTTTTGAATCACGCCGTCACAGCCGCGTTTGAGGATGCGGGCCGCCTCGCCGTCGATACTGTAACCGGTGGCTAAAATGGCTTTGACATCGGGCTGGATATCCCGGATGTGGTCATAGACTTCGCCACCGCCCAGATCGGGCATGATCATGTCCAGGATGACGAGGTCGATCTTGCCAAGGTTCTCGCGGAATACCCGAATCGCGTCGCGCCCGCTGCAGGCTTCCAGGACCTGGAAGCCCAGCTTTTTTAGCATTCGGGCGCTGATATCCAGAACGGAGGGCTCATCGTCCACAACCAGGATACAACCGCTGCCTTGAATGACGCTTTGATCCTTATAGCCGATTTCTTCGATTTTGCGCGACGAGGCCGGCAGGTAGATGAAAAAAGTGGTGCCGTATCCGCGCTGAGAGTCCACGTCGATGTAGCCGCCGTGGCCCTTGATAATGCCGTAGGCGGAAGCCAGCCCCAAACCGGTACCCCGTCCCAGTTCCTTGGTCGTGAAAAAGGGTTCGAAGATTCGCCGCCGGATCTTCTGTTCCATACCCACACCGGTATCGGCAACCATCGTCAGTACGTACTCGCCGGGTTTGATCTTGTAGTTGCGTCGCCGGATCTGCCCATCATTGACATTCATGGTCTTGACGAACAATTCGCCGCCATCGGGCATGGCGTCAGCCGCATTTTTAAAAACGTTCAGCAATACGTGGTTGAGTTGACCGCGGTCACCGGCAATGGTGTACAGATCGGCTCCGCGGTTGGCAGCGATGGTAATATGCGGATGGGTTTTGCGGAAGGAGGCCACCGTTCGGGTGACGAGCTCGTTGAGATCCAGGCCCCGGATGCGGTATTTGCCCTTGCGGGCATAGCCCAGCAGTTGGGAGGTCAGCTGGGAGCCGTTTTCGACGTGCTCCTGAATTTTTCGAAATTCCTCCAGGCGCGGATCGCCCTCCTCGGTATCCAGCAGCAGGAGTGACACGTTGCCCTGGATGGCCATCAACAGGTTGTTGAAATTGTGCGCGATGGCACCGGCCAGCGTGCCGACGGCCTCCATCTTGCGCGCATGTTGAAACTCGGCCTCCAGTTTTTTCTGGTCATCAATGTCGCGGATGAAGTTCAGGGTGGCGGGCCGGCCCTCCCAGGTGATTTTGACGGCGTTGACTTCCACCCAGAATTTTTCACCGTTCTTGCGCAAAAGCCTGAAATTGTAAGTGGACGGTACGACCTCCCCCTTGAGCCGGCGAAAATGCCGTTCCAGGATCATGTTCTGATCTTCGGGCGCCACGTATTCGAAAAAGGCGTGTTTCTCCAGATCAACGCCCATTTTTTCTCCCATGCGTTTGGCCCGGGGGTTGGGAAACTTCACCTGGCCGTCTTGGATAATAAAGATGGCGTCGTTGGCCGTTTCGATCAGTTTGCGGTATTTTTCCTCTGATTCTTTCAAGGCCTCCCGGGCGCGCTTGAACTTATCGATGTCTTTGGTGATGGATAGCACGTACGGTTGGCGGTTTAGAATGATAAGGTTGGCGGACATCAAGCCGGTTCGAATCTCACCATTTTTCAAACGGAATTGCGCTTCCAAATTGCGCATCGAGCCGCTGGAGTCGATTTCGTCCATCAGACGTTCGAGCGCGACGGCGTCGACCCAGATGCCGATTTCCTTGGTGGTTTTGCCGATAACCTCCTCACGGTCGTACCCGGTGAGCATGCAGAACCCTTCGTTGACCATGGTATAAACACCGTCACGCAGACGGTTGAGTGTCACGGCGTCAGGGCTGATGGCAAAGGCTGTCTGGAACAGGGCGTTGCTTAATTTGAGCGCGCCCTCCGCCTGTTTGCGGCGATCGATATTGCGGGAAACACAGATACAACCGGTCAAACGTTTTTGGTCGTCGAACATCCCCGAAATCTGGCTTTCGAACCAGAACCCGGTGCCGTTTTTATGCCGGTGTTCCAAATCCAGTATCGTGGGATTGATCCCCATGCGTAGCAGTTGAAAAGCGCGTCTGAACGGATCACGACTCGATGGCGTCAGTGTGGCCGTAAAATTGCGGGCGCTGATTTCTTCGTGGCTGAAACCGAGGTGTTTGTGCGCCGAGGGCGTCACATAGATGGGCTTGAGGCGTTCGTCCAGCATCCAAACGATATCCGGCAGATTCTCGGCCATCGTGCGGTAATAGCCCAAACGCTCGCGGTCGGCGGCCTCCTTATGGCGCAGTTCGGCGATTTCGGCTTCCAGCGATTGGATGCGATTTTCAAGGTCGTGATAGGTGGGGTTTTCTGTCAAACGAACGCCCTTCTGTGCGATGCGCCAGCCGGCCTTTGGCCTCCGATCCACCGTCAGTTCGATCGATGGGCCTGGCTTTCAACGCGCCCGGCCGGGGTGATCCGTATAAAATCAAGTTTGCGCTGGAGTTCCCGGATGGTGGCCGCGCCGCCGTAGGTCAGCCCCGAGCGCAGGCCGCCCACGATATCGGCCAGAATCAGTTCTTCGTCTTCGCGATAAGGCACATCCAGGC
>JASFTA010000121.1:0-5613 GCA_050114115.1 Desulfobacterales bacterium
TGATGATGTGGGCAAAGCCCGTCTGGCCAATATTTATGTTTTCGACCACGTCGTTAAAGGCCAGGAAGTCCACGGTCGCTCGCAGAATCCAGGGTTGCCCGTCCTCAAACTTTCGGGCTGTGACGATGAAATGCGGGAAGCCGCGAAGGCCCTTGAAAACATCGCTGGTAAAGGTGTCGGCTCGAAGCGCACCCTGAAACCATTCGGCATCATTATACTGGGCACTTTCCAGCAGATAGGGGCCGGCATAGGAAACCTGCTCCCCGTCAGCCCGCACAACGCCAATATCGGAAAACACATGGCCGTAGGTTTCTTTGAGTTTGTTTAGCAGCGCTGCAAGGTTGGCACTATCGCTCAGGTAATCGTAGGTGTAGATATCGGCCAAAAAAGAAATATTGTCCTGGCGCTCGCGTAAAAAGTGGTCGATGTTCCACTTGTGTTTCTTGACAAGCGTTTCCAGATGAATTCGGACTTTTTCCTGGTACATTGCGTTCATTTGGTAAAGAATACCGCTACTTACAACGATCAGGGGGATATAGGATACGAAGATCACGATCAGGAGAATATTGCGCTTGAGCGGACGATAGTATTCGTTGCGCTCGATATCCTTCGGGTTCATGGTCTGGTCCTTTCAGAGGTAATTGCATTTCCCCACGCGGTAAGGGTAGAGCAAAAGGTGGACCAGATGACGTTTGCATGCCCCATACCTGCCGAACACATGTCATAAGCAATTGATATTTAATTGTTTATGAAAAAAGACCGCTAATAAAGTGGGTCACTCAAACGCTTGGGGAGAGCAAAAACAGGACGGAAATATTGCGGAAAAGCCCCAAAAAAGCGGGGCGATTTGTACCGCCGGGGTATTTTGCCCCGGCTATTGGGCTGAGGTGATCCGCTTGAGTTTTTGGCGTAGGGTTTTGCGGTCGATTCCTAAAATGGACGCGGCCCGGGTTTTGTTGCCATCGGTGGATTTGAGAATCCTTAAAATGTGCTCAGCCTCCACTGCGGCCAGCGTCTTCAGGGCATCAATGGTCGGCCGAATGCCGCGATGCATGGTGCCAGGCAAATCGGACACATCGAGGGTGCCGTTGTTATCATTTACCAGTAGCCTTTGGGTCAGATTCTCGAGTTCACGCACATTGCCAGGCCAGTTATAATTATTGAGATTTACGATCGCCTGATCGCTTAAACTCGGGGGGGTAAGGCCCATCTCCTTCGCATACTTGCCAAGGAAATGATTGACCAGGGGCAGAATGTCATCTGGTCTTTCACGCAGGGGCGGCACATAAATATCAACGACATCCAGCCGGTAAAAAAGATCTTCCCGGAAATGGTTCTGATCCACCATGGATAATAGGTTTTTGTGCGTCGCTGCGATGATGCGCGTATCGACCTTGCGGACATGGCTGGAGCCGACGATATGAATTTCTTTGTTCTGAAGAACACGCAGCAGTTTCCCTTGAAGATTGAGACTGGCATCTCCGATCTCATCCAGAAAAATGGTGCCGCCGTCGGCAATTTGAAAAAATCCGGCCCTCGATTCCTTTGCGCCGGTGAAGGCGCCTTTGACATGACCGAACAGCTCGCTTTCGATGAGGGTATCGGGAATAGCCGTACAGTTGACGGGCACGAAGCGCGCGGCCGCTCTGTCGCTGCGGTAGTGAATTGCCCGTGCGACCAACTCCTTGCCGGTACCACTTTCGCCGTGAATGAGGACATTGGCATTTATAGCGGCCGCACGCTCGATGCGTTCAATCACGTTGCGAATACCTTCCGAAATACCGATCAGGCCGTATGTCTCGGGGGGCGGGCTTTGAGGTAATAACGCCCGGCGCTGGGCCAGCTTTCCGGCAAGGCGTTCAACAGCCGCAAGCAGCTCATTGGGTTGCAGCGGTTTGGCCAGCAAATTTTCAGCGCCGCCCTTGATAGCCCGAACAGCATCGGGAACGGACGGGGAGCTGGCTGTCATGATGACTTCAATGTCTTTAAATCGCTCCCGGATGTACTGAAGGAAAGACAGGCCGTCGATATCGCGAATCTGGATATCAAGAATCACCAAATCGACTTTGCTGAACTCGAGAATTCGAATCGCCTCAGCCCCCGAAGAGGCCGTCGTGACTTTTAGCTCGCCTCCTGCCAAGCAGGCCCGAATGCCACTCAACGCATCGGTGTCGCTGTCAACCACCAATAATTTGAAAGAGTTTTGCGCGTTCAAAGGGAAATTATCTCGCTCTAATGAAAGTACCATTCAACTCTGGACGATTTCATCATGCTTTGGCATTAATTCTGACTATATTACATTCTCTACACTGTCAAAATTTGGGATCGTGCCATAATGCCAATATCGGCGGATAGACACACGGGGTAAGATTGAGCGCCAGGCCGCCTGCAAAAATACCCAGCAGGGTCCCGTGCATGGCCCATCCATAAAGGACGCCCGGTGCCTCGGGCTGATGGTTCAGATCGTTCGGTCCTGCCGGTTTGACCTCCACCGGCAGTTTGTTTGCCTTCCACCCAGGATAGCCTAGCGGCGCGCGAACTTCATTTTGATAACCGAGTTGGACAGCTACCCGAGCTGCCGAGTCGCTTCGGACTCATGTGAGGTCTGCACGGTAAAAAACAATGGTACGCTTTTTGTCAACCGGCTATCGCTTTAAGCGTGTATATCCTTATCTTTAAGGTTAAACAAGAACGGTCCCGCAAAAGGTCCGATCCGCCCGAGGCGGATAAATAGCGGCGTTACGCATCAGCCCTCGTCAGTCAGCGTACCGCAAGTACGCTTCATTCCTCGGGCATCTCATGCCGCATCCCGAACTTTTTTCGAGATCATCTGAAATACGGCTTTTGGCGAGTTCGTCAACAAGGCCTGGCCAAGCGAACGCGACGCCGGTGCGTGGGGGCAATTTGCCTGCCCGGGGAGAAGGGTAAGGCGTGGCAGGAAGATTCGGCAAATACGGTGATCTCAAGCGACGCGAAGTGTTGCAGCGTGGCCGCAAAGGAGAGGCCCGGCTGGCCAAATCATCGTCGAGGCGATGGGAACATCACCGCGGTATTGTCCCATCCGCACATACATCTTGGCATCCGGCGGCCCCCAAGACACACAAAACCGCCGTGGTGATCATTCCGCCTGCCGATCTATGGGCACCCATTCAAGCCCTGCGCCAGCAATACGACCGGCATTTTCGCCGCTGGATGCCGCATATCACGCTCCTTTACCCTTTCCGGCCGTTAACGGAATTAAAGCGGGTCACCCCCATCCTGGCCCAGGCCTGCGTTAATAAAGCACCGTTTGAGGTGCGATTGCAGCGCTTCGCTTTTTTTACGCACGCACGCCGCAGCGCCACCTTCTACCTGGTTCCCGAACCTGCCACCGCCATCAAAGCGCTGCATCAAGCCTTGCTGGATAAAGTCCCCGATTGCAGTGACGTGGCCCAGTTTGCCGGCGGTTTTACACCGCATCTCAGCCTGGGGCAGACGCGCAGCCGGGAAATCGAGGTCTTTTGCCGCCGATGGCGGGCCACCTGGCGTCCGATCACCTTTACGCTCGAGCAGGTCCATCTGATCTGGCGCAACGACCCGCCGGATGACATCTTTCGGATGGGGCCCGCGCTGCCGCTCGGTTCGCCGTCGACGCCCCCGTGATGTCTGCTGCCCGTTCGTTGGTGTACATGGGCCGAGGCTGTTTTATCTTTTTACAACAATGGAACCCCGTCAGTGCCGACTTAAGGACCAAGGATTGACTCCTGGCCGTTGCGCCGTTCAGGTGGGGGACCACCGCGCCCCGGCCTGCCGGGCCACCTTGGACAAGGATGCCAAGGGTCTGCTGCGCCTGGTCAGCGCCGTCCATCTATCGCGCCCTGAAAACTATCTCTCCATCTATCAGTCGGGATGCAATCTGGCCTGCCGCAAGTGCCACTCCTGGTCGTTTGCCAAAGTCAAACAGGGACGCTGGTACCGCCCGCAGGATATTGTACAGGCGGCGAAGAAATACGAACGGCAGGTCACGCTGGTGGAACCGCGGAAGCGGGCCACCGCCTGGCATGCGCATGATAGTTGCCGCTGCTGCGGGGCCTGTATCCTCAACGGCCAACCGTCCGCCGCCTGCCCCGGCAAATTGACCCCGGAGCAAATTTGCTTCGGCCCCCAGGGGTTTGGGCCGGCGCGCAACATCGTGGCGTTCACCGGCGGGGACCTTACCTGCTGTCCTGATTTCTACGCCCAATGCGCGGAAGGGATCAAAGCCCACACCCGATTGTGGACGCTCATCGAAACCAACGGCTATGGCCTCACGGCCGACAATCTGGACATCCTCCAACGGCACGGCGTGGATGCTTTCTGGCTGGACATCAAAGCATGGGATGAAAAGACTCATCGCTGGCTGACCGGCGGCACCAATGCCCGGATTCTGAGACTGCCCGCCGAAATCCGCGAACGCGGTTTCGTTCTGGAGGTGCTTTCCCTCTATATCCCCCAGGTCGTGGCGGTCGACCAATTGGGCCATATCGCCCGCCATCTGGCGGCTGTGGATACCGCCATCCCTTTTACCATTCTGGCCTTCTTCCCGGAACATCGTATGCGCGGGTATCGCGCACCGGCCACATCGGAGATGGTTGCGGCCTATCACGGCGCCAAGGCCGCCGGTCTGCGCAACGTGCGGTTGGGAAATCTGGGCGTGTTCGTTCGCACAGAGGAAGATCTCGATTTGCTGGTCCGCAACGTGCCCCCGGAGGATCGATGAGTCTGCACGACGACCTGCACCCCCTGACCCACTGCACGCTGTGCGAGCATCGCTGCGGGGTGGATCGCCTGGCGGGGCGGACCGGGGTTTGCCGCATGACCCTGCCGGCCGTGGCTTCGGCCACCCTGCACCCGGCCCCGCCGGAGAGTTATACCGTCTTTATGGCCGGCTGCAATTATAAATGCCTAAACTGCCAGAACTGGACCATCGCGCAAACGCCCGACAACGGCTATCCGCCCGGACGATACGTGCCTGCCCGGGAGTTGGCCCGTGAATGTGTTACCTGGCTGGAGTCGCTAGCGGCCCAACGAATGGGCGCGGATCGCATTTTCTTCTCGGGTGGCGAGCCGACCATTCACCTGCCCTACGTGGAAGCGGTGGTTGCCGAAGCGCGCAGGCGCTCTCCGGATCTCAAAGTCAATTTCGACACCAATGGCTATCTGACGCACCCAAGCCTGTTAAAGGTGCTTGAATTTACGACATCCATAACCTTTGACCTCAAGGCGTTCAGCGACGAGGTGCACCTGGCCCTGACCGGCGCCCCGTCCACGCCGGTCCTGCGCAATGCCGCTTACGTGGGCAAATATGCCAAAGAAAAACTGTGGGCGTACCGCATCCTGGTGATCCCCGAAATCAATGTGGAGGAGATTGCGCCCCTGTGCCGTTTTATCGCCGGTATCGACGTGCAATTGCCGGTGTGCTTTCTGGCCTTCCGGCCGAACTACGTCCTCGAACACCGCGCCGGTGCCACCGCCGATTTGATGGATCGCTGTGTCGACATTGCCGTCGCAAACGGGCTGAGGCGGGCGCACTGGGCCGGTCAGACGGGCATACCCGGTTTACATGGGTCCCACTGCAACCAGGTGGTTTTGCCA
>JASFTA010000122.1:0-5602 GCA_050114115.1 Desulfobacterales bacterium
AGTAAGTTCGACCGACGTCGAAATCAACGCTTCGGTCGATGGAATGTGCGGTATTATCGACCAAGCAGGATGAGAATTCAAGCTGAAATGTCATGCACCGCCGCCGCATGGAAGTCGCGCCGCATGGAAATTTATTGACTTTGAGCGGATGAGGATATTATTTTATTATATTTCAATATGTTATATTTTTTTAATCTAAACCGCGCGCCCGCTGTTATCGGGTTTGGCGGGCCGGCCTAACCCCAGGCTTCGAACATCCGGCACGGCTAACCGAGGAAACACAGAAAGTGAACTTGAAAGCACCCCGAACCATCCGCGAAGACGACCCACTGTTTCAAGCGGTGCAGGCGACCCTTCTGAGGGAGAAGATGCTCGAATCCGATGATGGGGTGCTGATCGGCGTTTCCGGGGGGCGGGATTCGGTGGCCCTGTTGGCGCTGCTGGCCGCCCTGGCCGGACCGTTGAATCTACGACTGGCCATCGCCCATTTTCATCACGGGCTGCGGGGAGAGACCGCCGATGAGGATGTCCGCTGGGTTGAAGCGCTGGCCACTGCGCACGGCCTTCCTTTTCATTACGCCCGCGACGATGTGCGCGCTTACGGCAAGGCCTTCGGGCTGAGCGTCGAGGAGGCGGCGCGCAATCGGCGCTATGCTTTCCTGGAGACGGTGGCTCGCCGCCACGGTTACCAGCGCATCGCCTTGGGCCACCATGCGGATGACAATGCCGAACTGGTGCTCATGCGTTTGTTGCGCGGCAGCGGCCCTCGGGGACTGGCCGGGATGCCCCCGGTGCGGTCCCTTGCCCCGGGAGCGCTAGCGATTATTCGTCCCCTCTTCGATAGCGACCGCCGGGCGATCGATCGTTTTTGCGACCGCTACGGGTTGGCCTCCCGGGAAGACGAATCCAACCACTGTCTGGAATTTACCCGTAATCGTATCCGCCACGCCCTGCTGCCCCGGCTGCGCGCCGACTATAATCCCAAGATCGCCGCGGGGCTCAATCGCTTGTCTCGCCTGCTGCACGATGAAGAATGCTGGCTCGATCGTCTGGTGACCGAACGCCTGCGTGCCTTGGGCGCCAGAGATGGTCCTGCGGGCATCCGTCTGGATATCGCCGCACTGGCGCAGGATCAGCCGGCACTACAGCGACGGGTGCTGCGGGCGGCGCTGCAGCGGGTCCGGGGCGACCTGCGGCGTGTGGGTTTTGAACCCATCGAAGCCATGCGGCGGTTGGTGGACGCCGACCACCGCGAAGGGCGTGTCGATCTGCCGGGCGATGTCCACGCCCGTCGCGAGGGCCGGTGGCTGCATATCGGCCCGCCGGGGGCGGCAACACCGCCGCCGGCCTTCCAATACCAGATGATGGCGGCCGAGACCGTCTATGTCCAGGAAACCGGTGTGCGCCTGGTAATGAAGCAGGTTGACCGGGTTGATTGGAACGCCATCCGTCGTGCTGGACAGTCTGTGGCCTATTTTGATATGGATAAGGTTGTTTTTCCCATTGTGATCAGGAATTTTAGACCCGGCGACCGATTTGTACCCTTCGGCTTGAAAGGGACCCAAAAACTGAAGAAGTATTTCATCGACCACAAGATCCCCCGGACGGAACGCAGGCACCACCCATTGGTCATCAGCGGCGGTGAGATCATCTGGATCGCTGGCGTGCGCCGCAGCGACCGGGCCCGTGTGGGACCGCACACCAAAGCCGTTCTGCGGGTTGAACTTCTGGTTGCCTGAACGGCGGGGATGGTTATTTTTAAGCCAATTCTAAAAATACATCGCAAACAGGAGGATCGCGCATTTGAACCCCTTCTATAAAAATCTCTCGCTCTGGATCGTTATCACGCTGATGTTTGTCATGCTCTACCAGATATTCAGCGAGCAGCAGATGGCCGAAACCCAGGTCACCTATTCGGAACTGATGGCCATGGTGGAGGATGAACGGGTGGAGGAGGTGGTCATCCAGGGCCAGGAACTGCAGGTCAAGGATGTCCAGGGCGATCGTTTCAAGGTTTACGCGCCCCAGGATACGGAACTGATTCCGACGCTGCGGCGCAAAGGGATCCGCATTGGCGCCAAACCACCGCCTGAAAATCCCTGGTACATGTCCGTGCTGATGTCCTGGCTGCCGATGATCGTCCTGATCGGCGTATGGATTTTTTTCATGCGCCAAATGCAGTCCGGGGGGGGTAAGGCCATGTCCTTCGGCAAAAGCCGGGCCCGGCTGCTCTCGGATCAATCCGCCAAGGTCACCTTCGAGGACGTGGCCGGGATCGACGAGGCCAAGGAAGAACTGGGTGAGATCGTCGAGTTTCTGCGTGATCCCAAAAAATTCACGCGTCTGGGCGGGCGCATTCCCAAAGGCGTTTTGCTCATGGGGCCGCCCGGCACCGGTAAGACGCTGCTGGCCCGCGCCATCGCCGGGGAAGCCGGGGTACCGTTCTTTTCGATCAGCGGCTCTGATTTTGTGGAAATGTTCGTCGGCGTCGGCGCCTCGCGGGTGCGCGATCTATTCGTGCAGGGTAAGAAAAACGCGCCCTGTATCATTTTTATCGACGAAATCGACGCCGTAGGACGGCACCGCGGTGCCGGTTTGGGCGGCGGTCACGACGAACGCGAACAGACCCTCAATCAACTCCTCGTGGAAATGGATGGCTTCGAGTCCAACGAAGGGGTCATTCTGATATCCGCCACCAACCGCCCGGACGTGCTTGATCCAGCCCTGCTGCGCCCGGGGCGTTTCGACCGCCAGGTGGTGGTTTCCCTACCGGACATCAAGGGACGCGAGAAGATCCTGAGGGTGCACATGAAGAAAACCCCCGTGGGACCGGATGTGAAGCCGATTCTGTTGGCCAAAGGCACTCCCGGTTTTTCAGGCGCCGATCTGGAAAACCTCGTCAACGAGGCCGCGCTACTGGCGGCCAAACGGGACAAAGAACATGTCGAGATGCTGGATTTCGAGGAGGCCAAGGACAAGGTCTACATGGGGCTGGAGCGCAAATCCAAAGTCATCTCCGACGAGGACAAAAAAACAACGGCCTATCATGAGGCCGGCCACGCCCTGGTGGCCCGTTTTCTGCCTCATACCGATGCCGTCAACAAGGTGACCATTATTCCCCGGGGACGGGCCGCCGGGGTAACCTGGTTCCTACCGGAAGAAAGCGACTTCAAATACAAGGACCAGCTGCAAAGCGAGCTTTCGGTGGCTTACGGTGGCCGCATCGCCGAAGAACTGGTTTTCGATCGCATCAGCACCGGCGCGTCCAACGACATCAAGCAGGCCACCGATCTGGCCGAGCGGATGGTCCGCTCCTGGGGTATGAGTGACCTGGGCCCCCTCTCCTACGCCAAGGGCGAGGAGCAGATCTTTATCGGACGCGAGATTGCCCAGCAGCGTGATTTCTCGGAAGAAACGGCCCGCAAGATCGATGCCGAGGTCATGAAGCTTATTACCAATGCCTATGACCAGGCCAAAAGCGTACTGAGCGAAAATATGGATGTTCTGCACCGTCTCTCGGAAATTCTGCTCGAGCAGGAAACGGTTCTGGGGGACGAACTGGATAGAATCATCCTGGAGAAGCGTCCCGGGTTCGAATTTCCCTCCAAGCACGAACACAAATCCGCGGTCGAAGCGGACGAGCCACCCACCGCGAATGCGCCCGAGGCCGAAGCAGCGGCCCAACAACCGGAATCGCCTGACGACACCGCACCCTCGACCGATCCGGAGAATGAAAACCCGGATGAAAATCCGCGGGAATAGCAGCGGATGACAACGCACGCCTTCGAGATGGCCTGGGATGGCCACCGTCTGGTGCTGGGACGACGCACCCTCGTCATGGGGATCGTCAACATCACCCCGGATTCCTTTTCAGACGGCGGCCGCTTCTTCGGCACCCGGGCCGCCGTCGATCACGGGCTTGCCCTGGCAGCGGCCGGCGCGGATATCATCGATGTCGGGGGGGAGTCCACCCGACCTTTCTCCGATCCCGTGAGCGCGGAAGAAGAGGTGCGCCGTGTGGTGCCGGTGATCGAACAGCTGGCCGCCAAGCTCTCCATTCCCATCTCCATCGATACGACCAAATCCGAGGTTGCGCGACAGGCCCTCGCGGCCGGTGCGGCCATCATCAACGATGTCAGTGCCTTGCGGCTCGACCCGGCCATGGGGCCCTTGGCGGCATCCCAGGGGGTCCCCGTCATTCTGATGCACATGCTGGGCAGCCCCAAGACCATGCAGGTCAAGCCGGAATACCGGGACGTGGTGGCCGAGGTGCGGGCCTTCCTGGCGGAGGCGATCGCCCGCGCCGAAGCCCAGGGGATCGACCGCACACGCATCGTCGTCGATCCGGGGATCGGTTTCGGCAAAACGTTCGCGCACAACCTGCTGTTGCTGCAGCAGCTGGCGGCTTTTCAGGAACTGAACGTTCCCCTGCTCGTGGGAGCCTCCCGCAAAGCCTTTATCCGCCACCTGCTCAAACCGGCAGATGCCAAGGACATTCCTGCCGATCTGCCGGAGGTGGAAACCGGCTCCCTGGCCGCCGCCTCCGTGGCGGTCATGAACGGTGTGCACATTCTGCGCGTGCATGATGTGGCCGGCACCTGCGCCGCGCTGACCGTGATCGACGCCATCCGCCAGGCGGCTTGAACCAACTTCCAAGGATTCCGGTGCGGTTATGCTATTTGTTATCGACGTGGGCAACACCAATACGGTGATGGGCGTCTACCGGGGCGCAACCCTCGTTCAATCCTGGCGGGTGCGCACCGAGCGCAACGCCACCGAAGACGAGTTCAACGTTTTGGCCTCCAATCTCTTCGCGATGCATGCCATCGATCCCAAGGCTTTCCGCAAGACCGTCATTTCCTGCGTGGTGCCGCCCATGATGACCATCCTGGATGCCTTTTGCCGCAAATACCTGGGGCATGCGCCGCTGTGGGTCGATGCCCGCCACTGTGCCGCCATGCCGATCCTATATGACAACCCGGACGAGGTCGGCGCCGACCGCATCGTCAACGCCGTGGGGGCCTATGACAAATATCGGTCGAGCATGATCATCATCGATTTCGGCACGGCCACGACCTTCGACGCCATATCCGATAAGGGTGAATATATGGGCGGGGCCATCAGCCCGGGCATCCAGATTGCCTCGGAAGCCCTCTTTCAAAAAGCCTCCAAACTGCCTCGGGTGGACATCCTCCAACCCCCCCAACAAGTGGTCGGCAAGGATACCATCACCTCCATCAAGGCCGGCGTCATCTTCGGGTATGCCGGTCTAGTGGATGGCATGGTGCGGCGGATGGCGCGCGAGATGGGCGGCGTCCCGAAGGTTATCGCCACCGGCGGCCTGGCCACGCTGATGAAAGATGTGGCCGAAACCATTGAATTTGTCGAATCGGCGCTGACTCTGGAGGGTTTGCGAATCATCAGCGAGACCACCGATGCCGAAGCGCTGTGAATGGGTCACCGACGACCCCCTCTACCGTGCCTATCACGATGAAGAATGGGGGCGGCCGGTCCACGATGATCGTCTGCTGTTTGAGTTTCTGATTCTGGAGGGGGTTCAAGCCGGTCTGAGCTGGTTAACGGTCTTGAAGAAACGTCAGAA
>JASFTA010000123.1:0-5579 GCA_050114115.1 Desulfobacterales bacterium
ATCTTTAGCGCCAGCGTTTTGCGCACGTCCACCCGGGCCGGCAGGGTGCAATGCAGACGCCGTTGCGAACGGCGTTCGATGTTGAGAACTTCCTTGGGCGCTTGCAGCGCCAGGGCCGCCAACGGCTTCGCAACGATTTTCGCAAAGCGCGTATTGAACATGTGGTAAATGTCATCCGCAAGGTAGTAAACCGAAACGATCATACCGACCTGTAATAGCTCGGGCGCAAACCCCATGGGGCCAGCGAAGCTGATCAAAATATGGTCATCGTCGGCAGCGCCGATGAATTCGCTCTCAAACGCCTGATCGATTTCTTCGATGCGGACCTGAAGGGCCGTTCCCTCTTCAATGGCATAGCCATGGGCAAGTTCTAAGGTATTCATCGCGGTCATTCCCCTATTTAAATTGGCATTTGAAAACCTTGCGATCACCTCAAATCCCGATTTCAGGCTGTCCGGATCGATTCCAACCGCCAGCATAGACACATTCGATCGGCTTTTTAAAGTCTTCCGGCGCCCGCCGGGTCGCGCAGGCGCTCTTCCAGGGCAGTGCAGCGCAGACGCGGGGCCTCGTTTTTTATGGCCAGGGCCAGCGCCTTGCGGGTTCCCACCAAAACCACCAGCCGCCGTCCACGGGTCACGGCTGTGTATAGAAGATTGCGCTGGAGGAGAACATAATGCTGCGTCAGCAGCGGCACAACCACGGCGGCGAATTCCGACCCTTGCGATTTATGGATCGACACGGCATAGGCCAGAACAATTTCATCCAGATCCTCGGCGGCATAGGCGACCTCCCGGCCGTCAAAATCGACGGCCAGCGCCGGCGGTGACGTTTCGATGCGGGTTATCCTCCCAATGTCGCCGTTATAGACATCCTTGTCGTAATTGTTGCGCACCTGCATCACCTTGTCGTTCAGCCCCAGACGATGCTCCCCGCGTGTCAACTGCCGCTCGGCAGGATTGAGCGCCGTCTGGAGGGCCCGGTTCAAATTAGCGGCACCCACCAGCCCACGATGCATCGGACTGAGCACCTGAATGTCACGTACCGGATCGAGTCCGAACCGCGCCGGGATGCGCTCGGTGACCAGGTGTAAAATCGTCTCCAGGGCCTGTTCAGGCGCCCCTCGCTCAATAAAGAAAAAATCACTCTGATTCGGTCCGCTTTTCAAGTACGGCATATCACCGGCGTTGATGCGATGGGCATTGACGATGATGTCACTGGTGCGCGCCTGGCGATAGATCTCCGTCAGGGTGACCACCGGAATACATTGCGAGGCGATGACGTCCCGCAGGACGTTGCCGGGCCCCACGGAAGGCAACTGGTCGATATCGCCCACCAATATCAGCCGCGCCCCGGTGGGAATCGCCCGCAGCAGGTGGTGCATGAGCCGGATGTCGATCATCGAGGCCTCATCCACGATGAGCATGTCGGTCGTCAGCGGTCGGTCCGGGTTGCGCTGGAAGCCGCCTTTCTGAAAGCTGTATTCCAGCAGGCGATGGATCGTGGTGGCCCTGTGCCCCGTGGCTTCGGCCATGCGTTTGGCCGCTCGCCCGGTGGGGGCGGCCAGATGAACCCGGGCCGCCTCCCGGTCATGGATGGCCAAAATCGCCCTGATGATCGTGGTCTTGCCGGTGCCGGGCCCACCGGTGATCACCATGACGCTGGTATGCAAAGACTGTTCGACCGCACGACGCTGGCGGGCGGCCAGGTGAAGGCCCAGGCGGGGCTCGACCCAGGCCAGAGCCCCGGTGGGATTCATGGGACGTTGCCCGCTCTGGGCATGTCGCAGCCGCAGCAGGTCGCCGGCCACCGACACTTCGCAGTGGTGAAGCGCCGCCAGATAGACCCGCGACGGAGAAGCGGCCGACTTGCGGTCCACGACCAGCCGCTTCCGGGCCGCCAATCGATCGACGGCCGTCGTCGCCAGGGCGGCATCGACCCCTAGCAGTTCGGCGAGATGCTGTTCGAGTTCGGATCGGGGGCGGTAGACATGTCCCTCGTCCGCGTTTTTTTTCAGAAGATGCAGCAGTCCGGCCTCAACCCGCGCCGGTGCGGTGGGATCGAAATCGAGGTGACGGGCCATACGATCGGCGGTCTGGAACCCGATTCCCTGGATGTCGTCGGCCAACCGGTAGGGATTGTTGCGCAGCACCGCCACGGCCTGCTGCCCGTAGTGGCTTAATATTTTGGCGGCATGACCAGTGGGCAGGTCGTGCGCTTGAAGGAAAAGCATGATCTCGCGCAATTCCCGGTGCTCCGACCAGGCCGCCTGGATTTGGGCCAGACGTTTGGCGCCGATGCCCTTGACTTCCTTGAGGCGCTGAAGATCGTCGGCGATCACCGCCAAGGTCTGGCGACCGAAGCGCGCGACGATCCGCGAAGCCATTTCCGGGCCGATGCCCTTGATATGTCCCGATCCAAGGTATTTGCGAATACTGTTTTCGGTCGTGGGATAACCGATCTTGAAGGAGGCGACACGGAACTGGCGTCCGAAGGTGGGGTGCTGCTGCCAGTCACCCTCAAGTTGCAGCACATCGCCCGGACGCGGGTTCATGAGGGTCCCGACCACCGTCACGGAATCCTCGCGATCATTCATGATCAGCCGCGCCACCGTGAAGCCGGATTCCTCGTTGTAATAAGTAACCTTGTCCAGTTGGCCGGTTAGCGCTGCCATGGCGGCTCCCGGTTCAGGCCCAGTCTGGCAAACGCAAATCGGCCAGGTCACGGCGCGTGGGGATGAAGCATTTAATATCGAGCACCGGTGTATCGTCGAAGGCATCGATACGGTCAAGATAGATACGGCGGTCCTCGATCGAAAGGATGCGGCACAGGGACATGCCGATCAGGTTCGGACGCAGGGGCGAATGGGTGGCGAAGACGCCGGTCAGCGGATTTTGCGGGTCGCGGCAGGGATGAACCTTGAGCACGGCGCGCCCTTGGGCATTGTCGTTATCGTGAAACCAGAAGAAAACGTGGATGTGCGAGAAGTCTTCCAGACCCGCCATGGCCGGTCGGTAGGCTGGGCACACCTCGATCCAGACCGCTTCGTCCTCGCGGCGGATGGTGCCGATCGGCCGAACTTCAAAAGATGTCGGCATGCTTTTCTTCATGATTTTAGCGGGTTGCTCTCTGGTTACGCCTAGCGGCGCTATCTTGGGGGAACCTGAATAAATTTGCAAGATTTATCTCGCGGCTGGCCTCAGCGCCGTAAAACAGTTGGCCGCAACGGGCCCCTTGATCCCGGGGGGCAAATCGGCTAACTCCTTATCGGGCCCCCCGGCTATCGGAGAAACCGTGTGCATCGTCTGAGCGCATCGCATCGGCTCCAGCCTAGGATGCCACCACAAGAACGGATACCCAATAAAGGAATTGCACCATGCCCCCAATCGACCTGCGCTCCGATACGGTAACGCAGCCCACCGATGAGATGCGACAAGCCATGGCCGCTGCGGTGCTCGGCGACGATGTCTTTGGAGAGGATCCTACGGTTTGTGAGCTGGAAGATCTGGCCGCGAAAATAACCGGCAAGGAAGCGGCCCTCTTCGTCCCCAGCGGCACCATGGCCAATCTGGTAAGTCTGCTGACCCACTGCGGTCGGGGCGACGAAATCATTCTCGGGGACCAGGCCCATATCTTCTACTACGAGCAGGGCGGCAGCGCCCAAGTGGGCGGCATCCATCCGCGCACGCTGCCCAACCAACCGGATGGGACCCTCGATCTGGACGCCGTGCGCTACGCCATTCGGCCAGACGACACCCACTTTCCGCGAACGCGTCTAATCGCCCTCGAAAACACCCACAACCGCTGCAACGGCAGCCCGCTCGCACCGGCCTATCTGCAGCAGATGGCGGATCTCGCGGCCGAGTACGGCCTCAAGATCCACGTGGACGGCGCCCGGATTTTCAATGCCGCCGAGGCCCTCGGTGTGCCGGTCGATCGTCTGGCGGCAACCGCCGACTCCCTGTCGTTTTGCCTGAGTAAGGGACTGGCCGCTCCGGTGGGCTCCCTGGTCTGTTCTGACCGTGATTTCATCGTCCGCGCCCGCAGGCAGCGCAAGGTGCTGGGCGGTGGGATGCGCCAAGCCGGCGTCCTGGCGGCCGCCGGCATTGTGGCCCTGGAAACGATGACCGCGCGCCTGGCCGAGGATCACGCCAACGCCCGGCACCTGGCCGAAGGCCTGAGCACCGTGCCTGGCATCCAGTTGACGCCCGCTAGCGTGCGAACCAACATCGTCTTCATCAACCTGACACCGTCGGCGCCCGCCGCCGCGGAAATCGTGGCGCGCCTGAAAGCCCAAGGCATCCTAATGCTGGCCATTGGTCCCCACCAGCTACGGGCCGTCACCCACTACGGTATTTCGCGCGAAAATGTCGATCGCGCCATAACCGCGGTTATCGCAAGCCTGACCGTCTGAAAATCGGATCGCCTGCCCGCACAGCCGGGCAATTTGCCACAGGGCCGCCTATCCCGCCAGTCGTTACAAGCTCTGCCTTAAGGTTGGCACCTTGCGCCAAATGAGGACCAACGGTTGTTTAAATGCCTCGCGGCAACCGGTCGGGGGAAGATCTGGGTGCTCAGTGCGGGGCGGCTTTGTGCGCTTTCTTGGCCGGGGCCTTGCCCGTCGGTACGTCAAGCACCCATTCGCCGTCCTGCATCACCAGCGGTATAACCGCCTGAACGGCGATGTCGCCGGTAACTTCCACCCTGGCCTTGTTAGCGTCCTGCTCCATGACTTTGTAGACCACTTTGGACGTGTCCAGCGCAAAACCTTCGTGGTGAACCTTCACCTGCGTGTCGACGATCTTGCGGGCCGCCTCTTCGGGCTTCTGTTCGGCACAGCCATAGGTCAACAACAGACCGACACCCACCAATAGGCCGATTACCTTTTTCATCTTGGCTCCTTTGATGATCGTTTTAGATTTGGACTTCATCGCTTATAGCAGTTCGGCGCCTGGATGACCACGAGGATCATCAGACCAATTCGGGATGATGGCGGGCAAAGGTGCGGAAATCCTTATCCCGCTTGCGGGCGACCTGCCGCCAAAAGTTGGGCTCGCGCTGCAGCGCCTTGCGCAGGGATTGGCCGGTATACTGCTGAATGAAACGACAGCGGTCGGTACGTGTCAGCCCCGCCCGATAGCTCGAAAAATAGATCCCGGCGATGTCTTTGATACGCCAGCGACGGGGCAACCGCCGCCGACGCCGGACGCGATGCAGGTCGATCAGATAGAGCCGGGGGGCTTTCAGATCCGGCAGCCGACCCTCGGCGTCTTGCTGCAGGAGCAGATGGCAGAGGTAGAAATCGCGATGGTTCAAACCGTTGCGGTGAAGGCGGCGGGCGATACGTGCCACCGCCGCGATCAAGGCGCGTTTGAGAGCTGGTGCCGGCGAGCGGCGCTGCCAGGTATTGCAGAAGTCTTCCAAGCTGATGGTGTGCTCCAGGGCCTCGGTAATCAGAAACGACCGCCGCCGGGCCGGGTTCCATCCCCGGCACCCGTAGGCCACCCTTTTCATCGTGGGCACCCCGGCGGTTTCGAGGTCACCGATGGCGTGCCATTCGTTGCCGGCATCCATTACCG
>JASFTA010000124.1:0-5566 GCA_050114115.1 Desulfobacterales bacterium
TGTGGCGCCCCGCCCCCCCCCCCCCCCCGCCCCGGGGCGGGGGGGGGGGGGGGGGGGGGGGGGGGGGGTATCCTTGGCCGGCCGTGATACGGCGGCACGTTTGGGTCGCTTGGGCAGTCGGCAGCAGTTGGCCGGGATAAGGGCGGCCAGGTAGATCGTTTCCCCGAAGCGCATGAAATCGATCCCCGCCCGTTGGGCCACGGTTGTCTGGACGGTGACGATGACCGGCTCGGCGTCGCGCCGCCGAGCGACCCGCATGGCCAGTTCATGATCCGTGAATAGCAGCACGCTGGCGGGATGCGTCTGCGGCCTAAGTCCTTCGCGCAGGGTGATTTCATAGGCCTTACGGCGTATGCCGGCAAAGAGCTGTTTGGGCACCACGGGGGCCTCGGACAAGGCCGGCAGCCGTTCGCGTGCACAGACCCGGATGCGGTTGTGATCCATTTCAATGCCGGCCTGCGGTACGTGCAGGGGCAGGGTTTCCAGGTGGCCGGGGCGCACCTGATGCCACTTTTCCTCGTGCAGAACCTTGATCAACTCTTTGACCCTGACATAACCTTGGTCATCGGGCAGCAGCCCGAACTCATCCGGCCGACGCCCGAGGATGTATTGCAGAATTTTGGCGAGCTTGCTTAAATTTTTCATTGGCCGTTCTTGGCGGCGCGCATCATGTTTTTCAAAAACCTGCCAGGGGTTCCTGGGCGCAGCGTCGAACTTTCCGCGGAGGGGCTGCGTCCTTTCTTGACCGGGGCGAGGGTATTTGATAAATTTCTAATTTTATTATGGACTCCAGTTTTGCATACCACAATCCGGCAACGGGATTCAAACTGGAGGGGAATCATCATGCGGTAGTGTCTCCGGAGGAGAAGTTGAATCAGAAAGGCAAATTCACATGACCCACGCAAAATCCCTCACGTTATTTGAACGCGCCCAGCAAGTCATCCCCGGCGGCGTCAACAGCCCGGTGCGGGCCTGCAAGTCCGTCGGGACCTCGCCGCTTTTCATTGCCCGCGCCGATGGTTGCCGGCTGTGGGATGCCGATGGCCAGGAATATATCGACTATGTCGGCTCATGGGGTCCCATGGTGTTAGGCCACCGGCATCCGGAGGTGATCCAGGCGATCGGGCTGGCCCTGGAGCAGGGCACCAGCTTCGGCGCCCCCACCGAACTGGAAGTGGAACTGGCCGATCTGGTGGTGGCGGCCGTGCCGTCGGTGGAAAAGATCCGCATGGTCAATTCGGGCACCGAGGCCACCATGAGCGCCATTCGACTGGCCCGCGGCTTCACGGGCCGTGATGTGATCGTCAAATTTGACGGCTGCTACCACGGCCACGCCGACACCCTCCTGGTGGATGCCGGCTCCGGGGTGGCGACCCTGAACATACCCGGAAGCCCCGGGGTTCCGAAAGGCGTTGTCCAGGACACCCTTTCGCTGCCCTATAACGATATCGATGCCCTGGAGAGCCTGATGACCCGACGGGGCGACCAGGTGGCCGCCATTATCGTCGAGCCGGTGGCCGGCAATATGGGCATGGTGCCCCCCCGGGAAGGTTTTCTGGAAGCGCTGCGCGACCTGACGGCCCACCACGGCAGCCTGTTGATCTTCGACGAGGTCATGAGCGGTTTTCGCGTGGCCTACGGAGGTGCCCAGGAACGTTACGGCGTTCAGCCGGATCTCACCTGTTTCGGCAAGATTATCGGTGCCGGTCTGCCGGTCGGCGCCTATGGCGGTCGGCGGGATGTAATGGCCTGCGTGGCGCCGGAAGGTTCCGTCTATCAGGCGGGTACCCTCTCGGGCAATCCCCTGGCCATGGCGGCGGGCATCGCCGCGCTCAAGGCCCTGGGGCGCCCGGGGGTCTACGAAGTCCTCGAGGCGCGTTCACAGCGCCTGGCCGATGGATTGGCCCAAGCGGCCGCGCAGTCGGGGATACCGGTGGTTTTCAATCGCGTGGGCTCAATGCTGGGCATGTTCTTCAACGAGCGTCCCGTCACCGATTTCGCGGAGGCCAAGAATTGCGACCTGGAGCGTTTCGCCGCGTATTACTGCCGCATGCTGGCCGAAGGCATTTACCTGGCCCCCTCCCAGTTCGAAGCCGGATTCGTTTCGCTGGCCCACACGGAGGCGGATATCGACCAGACGGTTGCGGCGGCCGCAAGGGTGCTTAGCAGTCTAAAAGACTGAAAGCACAGGCATTTTGAGCCGGTTCACAACGCCGCCAGGGGCACTTAGATTGTTTTGAGATAGGTTTTAAAAGCCTGAAAGCGCTAATCGACAGATCGGCCGGGGTGTCGCCGCCCCCGGACCGCAATCTTTATCACAGTTCTCGGCGCGGGGAAGCCGGCCGCGTGTCTGAGCATCCTGCCGGCGCGATCGACAGCATCAGCGTAAGGAGAGGTTGTCGCCGCGCGATTTGGCTATGATCCGGTTTGGGGGGAAATTCAACCCATGCGCCTGCCCATCTGGCCCAAAAAAATCACGCTGGAAGCACGCGATCTCTACTACCGCCTGATCTTTGTCTTCGGCATCTTCTTTCTGACACCGTTGGCCGGATTCGGTTATTTCGCTTACAAATACGATTTGCTGGCCGATCGGTTTTCACTCTATTTTCTTCTGGGGTTCCTGCTGTTTTCGCTCCTGGGTTTTTTTCTGCTGCGCAAATTCTACGACCAGATCCATCGCGTGGCCCATGATGTGACCAGCAAGGTCATCACGGGCTTTCACGTGGATCAAATGGCCACCGGCTCCAACGAGCTGAACACGATCGTTCAGTCGGTCAACGCCATTGAAAACCAGTTCAGCAAGACCCTATATCAACTGGAGAAGAAAGCATCCGAAATATCGATTCTCAAGGAGCTCTCCGAGCTATGCTACGTGACCTTTGATGCGGAGGAGATCCTCTATGTAACCCTGGAAAGGGCATTGGTCTTGACCAAGTCCGACATCGGCTCGGTGCTGGTGCTGGAAGAATCCGACGCCAAATATTTCACCGTCAAGGCCAGCATCGGCCTGGGGGAGCACGTCAAAATCGGTGACCGGATTTCCTTCGATGCCAGTATTGCCAAATATGCGGTCATCAACAAATCGCCCCTGGTGGTGGCCGATGTCGAGCGCGACAGCCGATTCGGGCGGGCCAACCTGGCCCATTACGGGACCAAGTCATTTGTATGCATGCCGATTAAAACCAGCAAAGACATCGTGGGAGTGCTCTCCCTTTCGCGGCGTGACGGGGGCCGCATCTATACCCATGAAGATGTCGAAGCGCTGACACCACTGCTGAGCAATGCCGCCTTCACGTACGAGAACCTGCGCCTGCTGCGCGACAACGAACGCAACAATCTGCAGCTCAAGGCCATCGACAAGATCTTCCGAATCATCAATTCAAGCTTCAAGGACACCGAGTTACTGCATGCCATCCTAAGCGAAATGCAGGCGATCCTGCCGTTTGATCTGGCCACGGTGATCACCACGGACGAAAATCGCCCGGGCAATCTGGTGATTTTCGATCTGCTCGCGGCGGGCACCAGTCCCATTGCCCGGGGCCACTCGTTCGCCATGGCCGATACGATCTTCGCGCGCGTCATCCGTCAGGACAACCCGATCGGTGTCGAAGACGCCAGCGAGCTGGAAAGCCAGCTGGAACGCAAAATCATCTGCCCCGAGCGCAAACAATGCGGCTTCCTGACACCGTTGCGCATGGAAGGCACGGTGAAAGGGGTACTGACCCTTTCCAGCGGCAACGGCAGCATCTTCAGCGAGCGCAAGGAATTGATCGACTGGATGGCCAATACGATCTCGTTTGCTATCGAACGCAACCGTCTTTCGGCCGCGGTCTACAAACGCGACCGCGAGTTGGACAGTATCAAGCAGATTGGCAATGCCCTGGCCTCTTCAACCTTCGATATGAAGCAGGTGCTCAGGTACACCATGGACATGATTCGCGTGATCATGAACGTCGAAGCCGGCTCCCTGCTGTTTCTCAAGGGGGAAGAGCTCAAGTTCGCCGTGGCCTTCAACACGCGGGTTAAATCCAGCATGCGCCACTCGATTCGACTCGGGCAGGGCATTGCGGGCTATGTGGCCGCCAAGGGCCGTTCGATCATCGTCAACGACACCTCGCGCTCACCGCATTTTTTCGCCGGCGTTGACCAGAACACCGGTTTTCGCACCCGTTCGGCCTTGTGCGTACCCATGATTTCCAAAGGACGGGTGATTGGGGTGATTGAAGTGCTCAACAAGATCGACGGCGATTTTACGGCCGGAGATGAAGATTTGCTGCAGTCGATTGCCGCCTCCGTTAGCATTGCCATTGAAAATGCCCGCCTTTACCGTGAAACTGTGTCCATGGCCGAGCACGAGCGCAGCATTCGCCGCATGTTCCAGAAATTCGTTCCCAAGGCGGTCTTGGATCGCATCGTCTTTGGCGCCGAATCCGAAAAAACGGTGATCGAGGAACTGCGAACCGTGACCTTGCTGAATCTCGACATCCGGGGCTTTTCGATCCTTTCCAAAGATATCGGCCCCCAGAAAACCGTATCGCTGCTCAACCGCTTCTTCTCCGTCATGGGGGACATCGTTTTCGAACATCACGGCATTGTCGATAAATATTTGGGTGACGGCTTCCTGGCGATTTTCGGCGCCCCGGTCGCCAGCACCGAGGACGCGGACAATGCCCTCAACGCGGCCCTGGAAATGCGCCGGGCGCTGGATCAAGCCAACCGGCGTTTTGAGCGGGAGATGGGCTACCAGATCAAGATCGGCATCAGTGTTTTAACGGGAGAAGTCGTGGTCGGCAACATCGGTTTCGACAAGAAAATGGATTACACCGTCATCGGCGATGCGGTCAATGCTGTTTTTCGGCTGCAGGACCTCACAAAATTCTACCCCAATGGGATTCTGTTGGGCGACACCACGCGCCGGGCCTGTCGGTCCTCCTTCAAGATGACGGCGATCGATGCCACCCTGGGAGAATTAAAAATCTATGAACTTTTCGGCGATGCCAAACCCAAACCGTCCCCCAAGGCCAAACTGGTCGAGCTGGCCAAGTCCCAATAGCAAGCTGTGGCCAAACGTCATGCGTGCAGGCCAGACAAGGTAAAATCCGACGAGCAAGCGTAGTTTAAGTTGAATACATGAGCATTTTGTGGAGGATTTTAACGCCGTATGGCCAAGCGTAATCGTTTTTCAACCCCTTGCTAAATGATTGGGGAGCAACCATGGAATCCAACTATCCAGAGTCACTAAAAGGTCAGTTTCTGATGGCCATGCCCGGACTCGTGGACCCCAATTTCCATCAAACCGTGGTCTGCATTTCGGAGCACACCCACGATGGGGCCTTGGGCATTGTGGTCAATCGTGAGCACGCCGCCCTGAAGGCCGCCACGATTTTCGAGGAACTCGAAATGGACCACCGGCCGGAACGCGGCCAAGTGGCCATTCATCTCGGCGGGCCGGTGCATGTCAGTGAACTGTTCATCCTGCACGGTCCGCCTTTCGATGAAAGCGGCAGCCTCATGATCACGCCGTCCCTCGCCATGAGCACCACGCGGGATGTTCTGCAGCGGATTG
>JASFTA010000125.1:0-5555 GCA_050114115.1 Desulfobacterales bacterium
CCGGAGCGTGAAGCCCCAAACCCCACCGCCCGGGGCTGCCCGATAACAATCAACTGCCGCCGTCCCGTGAAAATCACGGCGGTATTTCGGCAGGCGCACGCCTTACTGGGGCCTTACGCCGGCGGTGCCAGGACGGAACCGATCGTTTGGCGCACCTGCTCCGCCAGGGCCGCGATGTGCTCACGCCCATAGCCCTCGATGGCAATCGGCGCATGAATGGTCATCGTTGCACGCCCGGGAAACAAATCGAGGGTGTCCGAAGGCAGGATCGCCCGTGTCCCGCTGATGGTGATCGGCAACAGGGGCAGTTGCAGATCGATGGCCAGGTGAAAAGCGCCCCGTTTGAACTTCTTCAACCGACCATCGCGGCTGCGGGTGCCTTCCGGGAAAAAAAGAACCGAGGTGCCGTCGGTCAACCGCGACTTGGCCTTCTCGATGGCGGCCAAAGCGGCTTCGCGGTTCGACCGGTCCACGTAGATATGGCCCAGTTTCTCGCAGGCCACCCCAATCACAGGAATATTGCGCAGTTCCTGTTTCATGATCCACTTGAAGTCAATCCCCAGCCAGCCATACAGAACGAAAATGTCATACTGGCTCTGGTGGTTGCACACGATGACGTAGGACTGCCCCGGATCAATGTGCTGCCGGCCGCGCACGCTGACCATCATCGGCGTGAACCAGCTGTTGATCCGCGCCCAGCTTGTCCCGAAAATCCGGCTCAGGATTTTGGGCCGGACAAACCAGACCAGGGTAACGACCGACATGCCATTGAAGAAGGTCGACAGCCCCAAAACGGGAATGACCACCAACCACTTGTAGATACTATAAAGGCGCCTGAGCAGTCGGTTCAATTGGAGGTTCCTCTCCTCCCCAAGGATTTTACCTGCGAACGGCTGCGCGGCGGGAGCGGGCGGCCACCGGTTCAACCGCTGGCCGGATCTGAATTACAACCGCCAGTAGTGAATGTCTAAGGCTTCCGCCTGACCGGGATCGAAAGCGGCCATGATGTCCAGCAGCAGACGATAGGTCGGATTGAGCATACGCACCACCGCCGCCAGTCCCCCCTGCAGGTAGGCCTCGTGCCGCACGGCCAGAATGGCGGCATCGACATTGTGGATATGCGCCCGGTCGACCAGCTGGATACCATAATAGTGGCGCGCCTCATTCGGGTCGGCCAGGGGATCGTGGACCAGAACGTTCATGCCGTAGTCTTCCAGTTCCCTGATGATGTCCACCACCCGGGTATTGCGCAAATCGGGAACGTTCTCTTTGAAGGTCAGCCCCAGAACGGCCACCGTGGCCCCTCGCACCTGGCGCTGGCCCTTGATCAGCAGTTTGACCACTTTTTCGGCCACATACTTGCCCATGCCGTCATTGATGCGCCGGCCGGCCACGATCATATCGGGATGGTAGCCGATCGACTCGGCCTTGAAGGTCAGGTAATAGGGATCGACACCGATACAATGCCCCCCCACCAGGCCGGGATAAAAATTGAGAAAATTCCATTTGGTGCCGGCCGCCGCCAGCACGTCACGGGTATCGATACCCATGCGATCGAAGATCATGGCCAGCTCGTTCATCAGGGCGATGTTCAAATCGCGCTGGGTATTCTCGATCACCTTGGCCGCTTCGGCCACGCGGATCGAAGGGGCCTGGTGAATACCGGCCGAGACGATCCGTCCATAGACTTTGGCCAAAAGCTGGGTGGTCTCGGGATCGGAGCCTGAAACGATCTTGATGATCTTGTCCACGGTGTGGACCTTGTCGCCGGGATTGATCCGTTCGGGTGAATAACCCACCGTAAAATCGCTTCCCCATGAAAGCCCCGACTGGGCCTCGATCAGGGGCACGCAGACCTCTTCGGTGGCGCCGGGGTAGACCGTGGATTCGAAAACCACGCAACTGCCGCCGGTGATATGCGCGCCCACCGTCTGCGAAGCGCCTTTCAAGGGCGTCAGGTCAGGAATGCGGTATGCGTCGATCGGCGTCGGCACCGCCACGATGATGAGTCGGCATTCCGCCAAAACCGTAGGATCGTCGCTGAAACGGATCGCCACAGCCTGCAATTCCCGTGGGTCGACCTCGAGAGTGCGGTCCCGGCCGGCGCGAAGCTCCGCCACCCGATCGGCGTTCAGGTCAAAGCCCACCACGTCGAAATGACGACCCAAATGAACCGCCAGGGGAAGTCCGACATACCCTAGCCCGACCACCGCGATGCGGTCCTCCCGGGCTTCCAGTGATTCAAAGCTCAACATCGATCAGGTTCTCCCGGCTCGAGAATAGTTTGAGGAAAACGGCGCCCTGCAGGAAGCCCCACAGTTGAATTCACCCGTCCCCTGCAACGGCTGAAACATGGCCGCACGTATTTGAATAAAAACGCAAGGGAAAGTCAAGGATGGATAAAAGGCTTGACATTGCCCTGGGGCTTGATTCATAAAAACCTTTATTAATTGAGGTTTTTATGCCCAGGCGTTTCCTACAACATCTTCGTTACTGCTCCTACGATTATGCCTATTGAAGGCCTGCTGCTCGTCCCCGCATGAGCATGCAGGCCACTTCCCGGCGCGTTCGCGCCCAACGTTTTTCAGCACGGTTGCCGATCCGTCGACAAATCGCGTCCTACGGCTTACCGCCGGCGTTACCGCCCGGTCTCAAGCCCCATGACGCCTCACCCCAACCTGGCAGAGCCAAGGAGGCCCCATGAAAAAACTGCATGCGATCGTTGCCCTAATGTTGCCGATGTTGATGCTCCTGACCTTGGCGCCGGGCGTTTATGCCGCCGACCCGGCCATCAAACTGACCTATAGCATCTTTTTCCCGCCGTCCCATGGCCAGTGCCAGGCGGCCGTGGCCTGGGCCGAGGAAATCGGAAAGCGCACGAATGGCCGTGTGCAGATTCAGGTCTTTCCGGCCGGCACCCTGACCAAGGCCAAACAGTGCTACGACGGGGTCGTCAACGGTATTTCCGACATCGGCATGTCGGTATTTGCCTACACACGGGGTCGCTTCCCGGTCATGGAGGCCCTGGACCTCCCCCTGGGCTATCCCAGCGGTCTGGTGGCCACCCGCACGGCCAACGCCTTCTACGAAAAATTCCAGCCCAAGGAATTGTCCCAGGTCAAACTTCTCTACCTGCATGCCCACGGCCCTGGTCTGCTGCATACCAAGCGTCCGGTCCCAACCATGGCGGACCTGGAGGGCATGAAGATCCGCTCCACCGGCTTGAGTGCCAAAATCGTCGAAAAACTGGGGGGCGTGCCGGTGGCCATGCCGCAGCCATCCACTTACGAAGCCCTGCAGAAGGGCGTCGTTGAAGGCACTTTCGGGCCGATTGAGGTGCTCAAGGGCTGGAAACAGGGCGAAGTCGTCAAGTCCACCACCGACTGCAAGAGCGTGGGCTACACCACGGCCATGTTCGTGGTCATGAACCGCAGCAAATGGGAAAAACTGCCCGCCGATGTCCAAAAAATCTTTACCGAGGTGAGCCAGGAATGGATCGACGTGCATGGCCGCACCTGGGATAAGAACGACGAGGAAGGCCTCGCCTTTACCCTGAGCCTCGGCAACCAAGTCATTCCCCTGTCGGATGCGGAAAGCGCCAAATGGAAAGGCGCCGTTCAGCCCATTATCGATAATTACGTCCAAACCGCCAACGGTAAAGGACTTGCGGGCGACGACTATATCAAGACCCTCAACGAACTGATCGCCCGGTGAAATCTGACGTATCTCCGAAGCAGGAGGCCCTTTGATTCAGCGCCTTGAAATGTGGACCACCCGGATGAGCGAAATCTTCAACTGGGTGGCGGCGGCCGCCGTCACGGGCATGATGCTCCTGACCTGCATGGATATCGTCCTGCGCCTGTTTCGACGCCCGATCCCCGGGACCTATGAAGTTGTCGGATTTCTGGGAGCGGTCTTCGCGGCCTTCTCGCTGGGTTACACGTCGGCCAACCGGGGGCATATCGCCGTTGATTTCATCGTCCAGAAACTACCGCCCCGGGTGCAGACGATCGTCGATGGCGTGAATGCCCTGGTCTGCGCCGTTTTGTTCGGTCTGTTGGCATGGCAGAGCATGCGCTACGCCGCCGATCTCAGATCTTTCGGGGAAGTTTCCATGACCCTGCAGATGCCGGTCTACCCGTTTGTCTACGGTATTGCCGCCGGGTGCTGGCTGCTGGTACTGGTGCTGGCCGTGCGGTTTTTAAATGACCTGGCGGCCAGCCTCAAGCCATAGAAACACGCCCCGGCCTTGATCACAGCGGTTGCGGGGGAATCGCCCGGCGCCATCCGCCAGGGTGGCGCTTTCATGGATGGGCACCTGTAAAATCAAAACCCCGGACGGTTTCGTAAAACGTTCGAGAGACGGCATCAGAAGGCCCGAAGAACGAGGCGTACTCACGGTACGCCGCCGTGACGCGGGCCGAAGCGTACCGCCGCTATCGAGCGTTTTTCGGAACCGTCTGTTTATGGAAAGAGGTGTGCATGTCCCCGACCGCCATCGGCGTCCTGGGCCTGATCGCCCTTTTTGTTCTGATCTTCTCGCGGATGCCCGTGGGCTTTGTCATGGCCCTGGTCGGTTTCATCGGCTTCGGTACGGTGGTTTCCTGGGAGGCCGCCCGGAGCCTGCTGGCCAAGGATATCTTCGATGTCTTCAGCTCCTATAATCTGACCGTCATTCCCCTGTTTATCCTCATGGGGCAGATCTCCTTCCATGCCGGGATCAGTACGCGCCTTTTCAATGTGGCCTATAAATTCATCGGCCACTGGCCGGGGGGGTTGGCCATCGCCACCATCGGCGCCTGCACAGGATTTTCCGCCATCTGCGGATCCACCAACGCCACGGCCGCCACCATGGCCGCCGTGACCCTGCCGGAGATGCGCAAATACCACTACCACGATTCCCTGGCCGCCGGGGTGGTGGCGGCCGGCGGCAGCATGGGCATCCTGGTGCCCCCCAGCGTGATCTTCATCATCTACGGCATCATGACCGAACAGTCCATCGGCGAGTTGTTCATGGCCGGCATCATTCCCGGCCTGCTGCTGGCCGTTCTCTTCGTCGTCGCCATCGTGGTTTGGGTCTCCCTGTCGCCGGAAATCGCCCCCCGGGGACCCCGCACCAGCCTGCAGGAGCGTATCGCCTCCCTGTCCGGCCTGATTGAAACCCTCCTGCTTTTCGTGCTCGTCATGGGGGGGTTGTTTATGGGTTTTTTCACCCCCACCGAAGCCGGAGCCGTGGGCGCTTTCGGGTCGATCGTGATCGCGGTCCTGCGCCGCAACATCAGCATCCGTGGCTTTATGCAGTCCCTCTTCGAAACCACCCGCATCTCCTGCATGATCCTGGTCATCGTGGCCGGGGCCACCGTTTTCGGGCATTTTCTGGCCGTCACCCGGATTCCCTATGACATCGCCGCGTGGGTGGCGGGTTTCAACCTCCCCCCCTGGGCCATCATGAGCATGATCATCACGGCCTATCTCGTGGGCGGTTGCGTGATCGACGCCCTGGCCCTGATCATGCTCACCGTACCGATTTTCTACCCGGTGGTGATCGCCATGGG
>JASFTA010000126.1:0-5553 GCA_050114115.1 Desulfobacterales bacterium
ACGCCGATTTCGTTGGTTTAGAACCGCTTCGGCTCCACCAACGAAATCGGCGTCTTTGAAATGCGCGAATCGGGCCTGGCGGAGGTCGGCAACCCCTCGGCCGTCTTTCTCGCCGAACGGCCGAACGAGGCGCCGGGCTCGGTGGTGACCGCCAGCATGGAGGGCACCCGTCCGATCTTGATCGAGCTGCAGGCCCTGGTCAGCGGGTCGAGTTATGGGACGCCACGGCGCACGATCCTGGGCCTGGACGCCAACCGCGTGGCCCTGCTGGTAGCGGTCATGGAAAAAAAGCTCGGTCTGCACCTGATCGGCCAGGATGTCTTCATGAACGTGGCCGGGGGCGTCAAGGTGGTCGAGCCGGCCGTGGATCTGGCTGTGGCCGCGGCCATTGCTGCAAGCTTCACGGACAAGGCCGTGCCCGAGGGCACGCTGATCGTAGGCGAGGTGGGGCTTACCGGCGAAGTCCGCGCCGTGGGCCACGTGGAGATCCGGGCGGCGGAAGCCGCCAAGATGGGGTTCAAACGCTGCATCGTCCCGCACAGCAATCTGCGGCGCCTCGACCAGCGGGGCCTAAGCGACATCATCGGCGTGCGCACCCTGGAAGAAGCCCTGGAGACCATTTTCGTATAAGACGACGCCCCACCCCGCACGCCATCGCCAGGCCGCGATACCCATGCGATTCAAATCCCCGCGACCAAATTCACCATCGTCCTGGTTGACGGTATCCGCAAAATGATTGTATAGATTTTGATTTTCGCATTTTACGAATGGTGGTTATCATCCCAATCGGATGGGGAGGAGGGGCCAAGGATTCAAGGGGTCGACGGTCCGGGGATTTGTTTTTCAGATGATCTTATCCGCACTTTTGGTGTTATTTGGATTGCGGGCGTATGCAAGAAATTCGATGCTTTTCAATCGCTTGCTATTTATTTTGAATCCTCCAATCCTGGCGCCCATAAACCCCCGCAATCAAACCGGCACACCCGCAGGGTCAGCCGGCGGAAGACAGGGTTGAATGCGCACCCGGCGCCCCAAAAGCAGACGCTCAAAAAACCAATGGGCAGATCACTACACCCGCCGGGCCAAGAGGGAAGCCTTCCCGGCCCGTTCGGTTTACAAACTCCAGGAAATCCAGAAACGGTTTCGCGTGATCCGCAAGGGCGGACACGTCCTGGATCTGGGCTGTGCGCCCGGCTCCTGGACCCAGTATGCGGCCGAACTTACGGGACCGGGCGGCACGGTCATCGGTATCGACCTTAAAAAAGTCGGCATGGCCCTGCCGGCGCACGTTCGCCTGCTGCAGGGTGATATCCTGGTACCGGACGCGACCATTACCGCCGCACTGGCGCCGGGCTTCGATACCGTGATCAGCGACATGGCGCCGGCCACCACCGGGCACCGGGACGTGGATGCGGCGCGCTCACTTAATCTGTGCGAAGCCGCCCTGAGGATTGTCCGGGCGCACTTGAAGCCCGGCGGCCACTTCGTATGCAAAATATTCCAGGGCCCGGATGTCCAGGGTTTTACCGATCGCGTCCGCGACGATTTTACCCATCAGCGAATCTACAAACCCCAGAGCAGCCGCAAGGCCAGCCGCGAGATCTTCGTCATCGGCAAGGGGAAAAAGCAGGAGGATTAAATGGCGGGACACAGTAAATGGGCCAACATCAAACACCGCAAGGGCGCCCAGGATGCACGCCGCGGCAAGGTATTCACCAAACTGATCAAGGAAATCACCGTGGCCGCACGCATGGGCGGGGGTGACCCCAATGCCAATCCCCGGCTGCGCCGGGCCCTGGATGCGGCCAAAGCCGTGAATATGCCCAAGGACAACATGGACCGGGCCGTGAAAAAAGGCACCGGCGAGTTGGAGGGCGTCAGCTACGAGGAGAGCACCTACGAGGGCTACGGCCCCGGCGGGGCGGCCGTATTCGTGGAATCCCTGACGGACAACAAGAACCGGGCCGTATCCGAAATCCGGTACTGTTTTTCCAAATGCGGCGGCAACATGGGCTCCGGGGGCTGCGTGGCCTGGATGTTCGACACCAAAGGCTATCTGGTGGTTGAAAAAGCCGCGGCCGACGAAGACCAGTTGATGGAAGCCGCCCTGGATGCCGGCGCCGAGGATGTACGCGAGGACGGCGACAATTACGAAGTGATCACCGCCCCGGAAGATTTTAGCCCGGTCAAAGAAGCCATCGACGCGGCCGGCATCGCCTACATTGCCGCCGAGGTCACCATGCTGCCCCAGAATACCACCAGCCTGACCGGCAAGGAAGCCCAGCAGATGATTCGGCTGATGGACATGCTCGACAACTGCGACGACGTCCAGAAGGTCTACACCAACGCCGACATCCCCGACGACATGATCGACGAGAGCTGATCCGCGTTTCGCGAGGGCGGATAGCCGCACCGGCAAGCGTAACGGTCCCCATCCGTCAAAAGGCCCGGAAGGTCGGGTCGCCAGCGGCTGGCAACCTTTTTAAACGGCTTCCCGATTTTAACTGGTCGCAAGCTGCGACCCGCAGCAACTCGCAGAAAGGCTGATGATGAGCAGAAAGTATTGCAAAGAAAAATTTATCAGGTCGAGCGAAAGCTAACGGATCACGACGAACAGATCAGCGAACGCGTAAATCTGATCAAACAACTATTGAAGACCGATCCACCGCCCAAGAAAAGAAGAATGGGGTTTTAATTGGCCCCTCACCGTTCAATTGGGATTCAGCTCTACATGTGCGGCCATCGCCTGCAAGCCGCCTTAAGGGGCATTGCCTTGAATTGATCAAACGCCCACTTTCATAGCCTACCTATAGGCAGCTAGCCCGCCGTTACCGCGATCATGCGCTCCACAGCTTTCAAGGCCGGCACGCGGATCGCCTCCGGCACCCGTACCTCGCCGTGCATATCCTCCAGGCTGCGCAGCACATCGTCCAGCGTGATCTTCTTCATATCGTCGCAGTGCATCCGCTCCGAAACCATGATGAACGTCTTGTCCGGGCAGGCCTTCTGGAGGGGATAGTGCATGCCCACCTCGGTGCCCACCAGAAACGATTGATGCGCGCTGTCGCGGGCAAAGCGGATCATTCCCGACGTGCTCACGGCGACATCGGCCATGGCCACGACCTCGGGCAGGCATTCCGGGTGAGCCATGAAAACCGCCTCCGGATGGGCGGCCTTGGCCGCCGTCACCATCTCCGGGGTCAGGATGTCATGGAAGGGACAGCAGCCCTCCCAGAGATGCACCCGTTTGTCGGTTTGGGCCGCGGTGTTGCGGGCCAGGTTGCGGTCGGGCACCATGAGGACCTCTTTGGCTTCCAAACTGTTGACCACTTCGGCCGCGTTGGCCGAGGTGCAGCAGATGGTCGAGAGGGCCTTGACGGCGGCCGACGAGTTCACGTAGGTCACCACCGGCACGCCAGGCAGGCTGTCGATCCGCGTCTGCAGGGCATCGGGGGTGACCATATCGGCCATGGGGCAGCCGGCATCCGCACGCGGCAGCAGGACGGTTTTCCGGGGGGAGAGAATGGAGGCCGTCTCGGCCATGAAATGAACCCAGCAGAAAACGAGCACTTCGGCCTCGGTTTCGGCGGCCTTGATGCTGAGTTCCAGCGAATCACCGCAGAAGTCGGCCACGTCCTGGATCTCCGGCGGTTGGTAGTTGTGGGCCAGCAGAATCGCGTTTTTCGTTTTCAGCAGAGCCCTTATCCGGCCCTGGATATGAGCAACCATCATAATATACCTCCCATTTTATGAGATATACACCGTGTCCATCCAGAAATGGTAGATTTTGGTTCAGGTCCCCCCCCTGCGGCGGGATTTCGCGTCATTTCCTCATGGCTGTCGCTGCTCAACAAACCACAGCGATTTTTATGCCGACGACCTAGTCGGCATCGTGTAGGCGATGCGTAGTCGGGCTGCGTCGAGGATTTCAAAAGAGCGAGAACGCCGGCTTGGACCAAAGGATGCCTTTTCTGGATGGACACGGACTAAAACTGCAGGACATCCGCGCCCTCTGGAATTTCGAACCGGAAGAGACGGTCCGGCAAGACGGCGCTGAAATCGAAATCCAGCAACTGGATGCGGGTGTGATCCTCGTAAAGATTGATGGTGACGACTTCCACGATGTCGTGGGTGTCGCGCCGGATCTTCAGATAGATCTCGGCGATATCGTAGGCTTCGCCCTGGGGCAGAAGCTTCAGGCGGATTACCTCTTCACTGCCGTCCGGATCGAGGGAAATGCGGAAAGCTTGGCGCAGAAGGCGAATATCAGAAAGAAAACTGGCCCCCTGCCGACCGCCAAGCACTTCCGAGGCCAGCCCCACGGTGACCTGGTTCTCCTCGGGCTGATACATCCACAAACGCTGACCGTCGGAGACAAATAGCATCGGGCTGGGCGTTTCATACTCCCAGCGCATCTTGCCCGGATATTTGACCAGCAGCTGCCCGGCGGCCTCGTCCGTGATCTGCATGGCTTTGAGGGTCGAGGTCAGTTGGAAGCGCGCCTTAAACCCGGCCTGCGTATAACGGGCCTCGACCCGGTCCAGGATTTCCTCCACCAGGGGATCCAATTGCTCCTGCGCCGGAACCCGCGTCACGGCCCCCACAACCACCAGTGCCGCCACAAAAACGACCCCCACGATCCAACGCCCATTTTTCATATCAACCGCCTCACGCCTTTCGATTTAAAGGCCTTTTCGCGATCTAACCACTGTCGCTTGCGCAGGGACCCTATGCGAAAATCATGAATTTGTAAACGCCGCTACCCCCTAAGACGTGCCGAGCGCGCCAAAAGACGACCGCCGTTATTCAAGACAACCGTCTGACAAGCCCCTCGATATCGCCGCCCGCGTCCATCTCGCCCAGGTCCATGTGCACGGGTGCCTCGTCATAGGCCTCGGTGCGGCCATACACCGCCAAGGCGACGGCATCGATCGCCACCAGGGCTTGCGCGGCGGCCTCCAGGTCGAAATGGCCCGCCCGAAACCCGCTCATGCTCAAGGTTTCCATATTGCTGCGGCGCATGCGCTCGGCGGTGCGCTGCGCCTTCATACGGTGGTGCAACAGGAACGCCTTGCGGGCCATCAGGGCCCGATAGAGATTGGTGCTATCGGCATGCTCCGCCAGAAACGCCATTAAAAAATCGAAGCACACCGACCAGCGGCGATCGGCCGGCGGCATTCGTTCCAGAAAATCAACCAGCAGCCCCACCTGGCCGCAGCTCTGGACCAGCGCCGCGTTGCGCAACCCGACCATCAGGGTATAGCGATCGGCGGTGGCATCGCCGGCACGTTGTTGATCCCATTTATCGAGGGCTTCATGCAGCTGCGGAACAATGGCCCAGCCGAGGTTAAGCCGGGTGATAAAGGCTTCCACGCCCGCAACCGGCAGATCGCAACGCAGCCGTTGCGAGTGCCCGGGAAACACCAAGGCCGCCCCGGCCGGTGTATCCGCCAATCGTCGGGCCAACCGCTTCCGGTCCCGGTCGGACAGACCGCGCCCGGCCAGCACCACCTCGAGACCGCACTGGAAGTCCGCATCGGGAAAAAACACCAA
>JASFTA010000127.1:0-5545 GCA_050114115.1 Desulfobacterales bacterium
TCGGTAGCCACATTGCCCGTGGCACCCGGCGCAAAAGGGCAGCCCCCCAGGCCTCCGACACTCGCATCAACAATCCGGATACCATAATCCCACGATTGCAGCACGTTGGCCGCGCCCCGGCCGTACGTGTCATGAAAATGCACGGCGATTTGTTTGGCCGGCACCCTCGGCAGGAGGCGATCGAGAAGCCTGGCAACCTCTTGGGGCGTGGCCTTGCCGATGGTGTCGGAGATGGCAACTTCGTCGGCCCCCAGATCGACAAGACGCTCCGTCAGGTCGACGGTGGCTGCGGGCGGGATCCGGCCTTCAAAGGCGCACCAGAAGGCCGTCGAAATGTATCCGCGCACCGGCATCCCCATTCTGCGCGCCCGCCGGATGATCGGCTGAAAGCGTCGCAGGGAACCTTGCCGTGAGGTATTGATGTTTTTACGGTTGAACGTCTCGCTGACGGCCGTGAAAACAGATACCTTGTCGACCCCCGCGGCAATGGCGCGCTCGAGCCCCTGTTCGTTCGGTACGAGGGCCGCGTAACACACACCGTCGCGGCGGCGCATCCGGCGAAAAACCGCTTCGGCATCGTTGAGCTGCGGCACCATGCGGGGCGAAACAAACGCGCTGACCTCTATTTCGCCGACACCCGAATTAGAAAGGGCATCCACGAAGTCCACCTTGGCTTGCGTGGGGACGACGGCGGTTTCGTTTTGCAACCCATCTCGGGGACCGACCTCGACGATTTTCAACCCTGGCATTGCATGTCTTCCTGCATTTCCGGCTTTAAACTGATCACCGGCAATCACGTCACGGCATGGTTGGCGTGTGCATCAGGACGCTGACGCGTCGCCCCCGAAATAGCGCATGAACTGGGTTCGTTCGTAAGCGGCGGGATTGCTGGCCGCCTCCTGGCTCATCCGGCCGCGAAAATCGGCGAGGGACGCGAATTCGTGGTGCTGCATCCATTTTTTCAGGCTCTCGATCATGGTGCCGATGTGCGCGGGGCCTTTCTTGTACAGGCTTGAGACCGTCTGGACGGCCTGAGCCCCTGCCAGGAGCTGCTTGATTAGCGCCGACCCGTCGTGCACACCGGTGGAAGCGGCCAGGTCGCAGTCGACCTTCTGGGCCATGATGGCAATCCAGCGCAACGAGATGGCCAACTCGGCCGGGTTGCTGTAGACGAAGGAAGGTTTGATCTTGAATTTGTCGATATCGATATCCGGGCTGAAAAAACGGTTGAAGAGCACCAATCCGGCGACGCCCGTTTTGGACAGGCGCTGGATCATGGGGCCCAGGTTGGAAAAGTAATAGCTGATCTTGAGCGCCACCGGGATGGACACAGATGCCAAGATCTTGTCGATGATCGCGAAGTAGGCCGCTTCCTGTTCCCGGGCCGAACGTTTGAAATCCGACGGCAGGAAAAACATGTTGAGTTCCAGCGCGTCGGCGCCGGCGGCCTCGATCTTGCGGGCGAACGCGCTCCACTCATGGGAGTAGACACAGTTGATGCTGGCGATGACCGGAATGTCCACCGCCTTCTTGGCATCTTCGACCAGCGTGACGTAACGGTCGATTTTCTGGCTCTTGAGGTGATAGTCGTAGTAGTCGAATTGGTCCAGGTTCACGCCATCGGCTTCCGCCTCCTTGAGGACATCTTCCTGTTCAAAGTAGATCTCCTCCTCGAAGATGGATTTGAGCACCACGGCACCGGCGCCGTGGTCGGCCATGGCGGCGATCTTTTTGACCGACCCGGTCAGTCCCGAGCTGCCCGCAATCACGGGGCTGTTTAGTTTGAGGCCTAAATAGGTTGTGGTGATGTCCATGGTGTTCTCCCCCTGGCCGGACGGCCGGCCGGTATTGGTGGTTGTGGCGATAGACAGCCAGATTGGCGATGCCGTTTGCGGAAACGGTCGCGGATCACGATGCATTCATCGATCGCCGGCCCGATTTTCGTCCCAAGGCTTTCAATCAAGCAATATTTTACCGAAAACGATAACAACGGGCGGTCTTGGCTTCAAGTCTGAATCTTGCGATAATTTGGCGCTTACAATGCGACGGCGCCGGGCAAATCGGTGTCGCAAATTGGTGTCAAACCTTGATTAGTGATTAATATTTGCATCGGTTACCCGGATATGTTAATTGCCGTCAGCATGGCACGGCAATGGCGCATAGAATATCCTGGCGCCCTCTACCATGTAATTTCACGTGGCAACGGGCGGCAGGATATTTTTATTTCCGATCAGGATCGGCAGGCCTTTGTTGAACTGTTGCAGGAGGTTTCCGACCGATACGCCATCGACATATACGCCTATGTGTTGATGAACAACCACTACCATCTATTGCTCATGACCCGGGAGGCCAATTTATCCCGCGCCATGCAGTGGTTCGGAACGACCTTCACGCGTCGGTTCCACAAACACAACCACACCAGCGGCCACCTCTTTCAGGGACGTTTTAAAAGCCTGCTTGTCGAAAATGATGCCTACCTGCGCCAGCTTTCCTACTATATTCACCGCAATCCCTTGCGTGCTGGCATCGTCGCGCGCCTGGCCGACTATCCATGGAGCAGTTACCCTTTTTATGCCTACAAGCAAAAAACACCGGTATGGTTGCGCACCGGCTTGATCCTGGGGCGGTTCGATACGGCCAACCCCCATGCTGCTTATCGCCGCAAGGTCGAACGGTATTCGGATCAGAAAGGCAATCTGTGGGAAGAAGTTAAATATGGACTTGCTTATGGTTCCCAGGATTTTATCGCACAACTCAGGGAACGGTTTCTGGATGATCACAAGATTGCCGAATTGCCGCAACATAACCGTCTGCTCCTGGATGTGAATCCACAGAAACTGGCACAACAGGCGGCGGCCGGATTCAGTCTGGATTTAGAAACGCTGCGTCAAACACGACGAATCCCCCGTCAGGCCAAAGACAAGCGCGATATGTTTATCTATTATCTGTGGGAAACCAGCAAGCTCAGCAACCAGAGCATTGCAACGCTAGTTGGATTGACCTATTCAAGCATCAGCCGCCGGGTAAGCCTGTTCCGCGCGAAATTGGCCAGCGAAAAGCGCCTGCGAACCCGGTATGATCAGCTTAAGTCTAAAATCAAGGTTTGACCCCGACAATCTAAATGAAATGCCCGGAATGTCGTTCTGATAACCCCGCTGGGGCCAATTTCTGCAATCGCTGCGGTTACCGACTCGTGCGTTCCTCGCCTGTCGAATCCCTGCCAATTTCCTTTGATGAAAAGATAGAAAAACTGCAACGCTATCTCCCCGAGGGGATCACGCAAAAAATTATCAGTCAAAAAGAAAAGCTGGAGGGTGAACGCCGGCAGGTTACCGTCTTGTTTTGCGACATGGAGGGGTTCACGCCATTGGTCGATGGGCTTGAAACGGAAAATGCCTATCAGATCATGGACAAAGTTTACGAAATCCTCATCCACAGCGTCCATGAATTCAAAGGCACGGTCAACGAAATGACCGGGGATGGCATCATGGCCCTCTTTGGGGCGCCGGTCGCCCAGGAAGACGCCCCCCAACGCGCGCTCCGGGCCGCCATTGCGATCCATCACAATCTCGCCCATTTCAACAGTCAAGAATTGGGGATCGCCCCCATCAGAATGCGAATCGGCATTCATACCGGCCCCGTTATCGTCGGCACCCTGGGCAATGAGCACCGCGTCGAATTTAAAGCGGTCGGTGATACCGTCAATCTCGCCTCCCGACTGGAGCAGATGGCCGTACCGGGATCTACTTACGTAACCGAAGAAACCTTCAAACAGACCCGCAATATTTTTAAATTCAAGCTGGTTGGCAAAAAACCGGTTAAGGGCAAAAAAGAGCTCATCCGGGTCTATAGCGTGCTGTCCGCCAAAAAGGATATCCTCCACTCGCGCTTGGGTGCCGAGCGCCTGATCTATTCGAAGATGGTTGGCCGCGACCAACAGATGGACCATCTCGAGCTTCAGGTATTGAAAGTCATCAATGGCCAGGGGTCCGTTATCAACGTTATCGGTGAGGCGGGCATCGGCAAATCGAGACTCGTGACCGAGATGAAGAAGCGTGCGGCGATGCGGCGGATCTTTCTGCTCGAAGGGCGTGCGGTTTCGATCGGCCGCAATTTGAGCTTTCACCCCATTGTCGATCTTCTAAAACAATGGGCCCAAATCAATCAAGACGACAACGAAGCGGCGGCCTATGACAAGCTCAAATTAGCGCTGAAACGCCTTTTTCCGGATGAGTTCCGCAAGCGCCTTCCCTTTGTCGCCGCTCTGATGGGGATCAAACTGTACGGTGCCAACGCTGAAATGGTTAAAGGCATCGAGGGTGATTCTCTGGAGAAACTGATTATCGCCAACGTGCGTGAACTGCTCATCCGCACATCCGAGTTGACGCCGCTGGTCGTTCTGACCGAAGATCTCCACTGGTTCGACACGAGTTCGATTGAATTATTGGAATCCCTGTTGGACCTGGCCCAAACCCAGAGAATCCTTTTCCTGAATATTTTTCGCCCCGGCTATAAGGAAACCGGCGAACGCCTCGTTGCCAGCATCAAGAAGAAATCATCGGCCTATTATGTCGAAATTCATCTGGAACCTTTGGACGAGCGCCATAGCGATACCCTCATCAAGAATATGCTAAGCCACAGCGTTCTTGGTCACAACGTCATGCAACAGATCGTCCGCGCGGCCGGCGGCAACCCCTATTTTATCGAAGAAATCGTGCGTTCCCTGATTGACATGGGCGCCCTGGTCCCCAAAGACGGGAAATTCCAGGTCACCTCTAAAATCGCGACGACGACCATTCCCAATACGATTTATGACGTGTTAATGTCCCGCATCGATCAAATCGATGCGGCCACGCGGGATCTGGTGCGGATCGCCGCGATTGTCGGCCGAACTTTCCTATATCGGATTATCAAAGAAGTGGCGGTGGAGATCGAAGATATTGACATTCACCTGTCATATTTAAAAGAGCTGCAACTCATTATCGAGAATGAACGCACCGGTGAGATCGCCTACAGTTTTAAACACGGCTTGGCCCAGGAAGCCGTCTATTTATCGATGCTCCCCCAAAAGCGTAAAAATCTTCATCTGGAAGTTGCTTATGCGATCGAAAGGATTTTCAACCATAAACTGCATGAATTCTATGGCATCCTTTCTTACCATTTCAACAAGGGCGCCGATCTCGATAAAGCCGAAGATTATATGGTCAAAGCCGGCGACGAGGCCATGAATGTATCCGCGTCCAGCGAAGCGCTGGAATACTACAAAACCGCCATGGAACTCTATATCAAGAAGGGGGGCGATGCGATTGACGTCAAAAAAATCGCCGGTCTGGAAGAAAATATTGCGATGGCCTTCTTTAACAAGGGGAATTTCGTCGAGGCGGTCCACTATTTCGAACGGTCGCTAAGAAACAAGGGGGTCAAAATAAGAACCAACCCCTTGCTGTTGGTGACCGAATTGACCCTTAACCTTCTCAGTATCATCAGATACTTATACCTGCCAAACTTTGCCCCTAAAAAAGCACCCAGCGAAGCCGACAATCGT
>JASFTA010000128.1:0-5530 GCA_050114115.1 Desulfobacterales bacterium
ACATCGCCGGCGGCGATATAGTCTCTAATCTGCCCGACCGCTGCTTCATAACCGGTTTGGTCGAAATTGGACTGTAGCGCCTGATCGATCGAAAAGGATTCATCCGGCGGCGCTTCATGGGCCTGGGCCACGAGTGTCGCGGCCAGGTCTTCAACAACGTTGAGCTCGGTCGGCACGGCGCGAATGCATTCATGCAGAATTGTCTTGCCCGAGCACGTCGCCTGCACCAGGATGGCCGACGGGGCGTAGAGGCAAATGTGCGGAAGACGCCAGCGATCCACCGATGTCCGTGGCAGCGTCTCCAGATCATCTTTCAAATCGTAAGCCAGATAGCCCATCAGACCGGACGCCAGGGGTGTGGGCGGAAGGTTTTCGGGACGGCACCGGAAATATTCCAAAATTGCGCGCAGGCAATCCAGGGGGTCCATGATCAGACGATAGTTTTGGCCGTCGAGGTTGAACCGAAGGTCACGACCGCGACTTTTCAATGATAACCAGGGGTTCATTCCGATAATGTGATGCTGGGCGCAGTCCTGGCGACCGCCGCTCATTAGCAGGACGGTTCCCTCCTGATGGGCCCGATGCGCCGCGATATCCATCAGGGACAGGCCGTCTGGCATTTCACGGCTTTGGATTGGTCGGGGATTGCCGCTCGCTTCCAGAATTTCTTCAATCGCTGCCATCTCTCACCGATAGGCGAAGTCTAATGAATGGTTAGTTGCGCTCGCACACTTGGCTTATTGGCATCGTCCGGCAATGGTGCCAGGATTTTCAGAGATCCCAAGCCCAGAAAGTTTTCAATGATGATGCGACCATCAGGGGTCAAGAAGCTTTCCGGATGAAATTGTACACCATGTAGCGGGAAATCCGGATGGGAGAGGCCCATCGGCACGTCGTCATCGCTAAAAGCCGTGGTCTGCAATAGCTCCGAATGCACATCCACCATAAGGGAGTGGTAGCGGGCCGCCTGGAAAGGGCTCTCCATTCCCTGAAAAAGGGCTTGGTTTCGATGGTACACGGGACTTGTTTTACCATGGCGCGGTTGTGGGGCCCGAACCGTCCGTCCACCGAAGGCTTCGTTGAGGCATTGCATCCCGAGGCAGACCCCCAGCACCGGGATGGTGCGATACCAGGCGCGGATGAGTGGGATGGAAAGCCCGGCATGGGCCGGACCCCTTGGGCCGGGGCTGATGAGGAGATAGTCCGGTGCCAACCGCTCGGCGGTTTCAAGGGAGAGCCGATCGGATCGAAAGACCTGGATGTCCAAATCGTAAAGCATGAACATCTGGACCAGGTTGTAGGTAAAGGAATCGTAGTTGTCGATCACCAGCAGGCGTGCTGCCATAGCGATTCTCCCCAAACAGAAACGCCACCCCTATGAGTCTGGGTGGCGTTGGCCTATGGCATAACTCATGATTACGGTGCCCGCGATGAGTGGCGGCACCGCCTTTGACTATCCAGGACAGGTCATACCCTGAAAGGCAGCTGTTTTCAAGCCCAAGGTTCACAGCATAACGTAAAAAAGAAGGTCAATTGTAAAAAATTTTTATGATCTGTCATGGCAAACTGTAAAAAATTTTTATCGCCACCTTTCTTTTTTATCAGTTGCGGGCCTTTTTAGTGATTGTTGCGGTGGTCTCTGCAATGGTCGACCTTTTAAGAGATACCATAAAATTGTGAATGATTTGGATGGGAAAGAATACCGGTTCTAAATTCAGGGTACGAATCGAGAACAAAATAGGAGCCATAGGCTTAGGAATTGCATAGACCCTCGGGTGAAAATAAAGATAAACAAGTGTTGCACGAATTAATACAACCCTCAAAGGATTAATGAACGATGAAGGCGCGCATGATCGTTTTTCTGGTTTTGGGCCTGCTGATTTTGGCAACCGCGGCGGGGGCGGCACCACTGGCTACCTTCGAAAACACTATCGAAACGGATCAGGTTTTTCTCTTTTTGGATCAGGGGGGCGATGTGAGCTTCCAGGGATGGGTGCGTCAACCCTGGTCATGGGTAAACAATCCCATTATTGGCGATCCATGGAACACCGATATATCGCAGGACCATCTGCTGTCGGCTTCCGGCGAGGCGTTCGGTACCTATTGGTTTAATCACGGTTATTTCACCGTGAATGTCAATGACAACCAAACTGATTTCGCGATGGAGTATGCTTACCTGATGGATGGCATGATCGTCGATGCGGGCACGGGCCTTTGGAATGCCGGTACCGCCAGCTGGACCTGGAACGACAATTTCACCTCCACGGTTCCCAATCCCATCGGCGGGACGGTTTGGCTGATGGCTTCCGGTCTCCTGGCGTTTGCGGCAATCCGTCGACGGAAAGGCATGCTCCCGCAATAGCTGCCAACGCCCAACGCTGTTTTCATTTCAGGCCACCCGATTTCGGGTGGCCTTTTCTTTTTACGGTTGACATCGCGCTGATATGGTAACCTGCCCGATGGCCGCAGCCCTCCCTCTATAGGCCTGACGTTGCCCCACGCGCCCACGGATGTAGCGGGTACTTGGGCGATGGTGCTTGAAATGTCGAGAAAACGCCTTATTGATTACAGATTATGTTGCCTCAAGTGGGAAAAATAGAATGAACCAGACAGCCAAAGTTATCAGCATTCAATCCGAAGCTCGTTGCCTTTTCGATAGACAACGTGAGGCCAGCCGCAAGCAACCCCAGATTTCCCTGGCGGAACGCCGCGAATTGCTCGGCAAACTGGAATCGATCCTGATCGACAATCAGGAGGCGATCGCCGCTGCGATTTCTCGGGATTTCGGGAATCGATCCGTTCATGAAACCAAGATTCTGGAAATTTTTCCGACCGTCGACGGTTTGCGTCACGCGCGCCGGCATCTAAAAAAATGGATGAAGCCTCAGCGCCGGCACGTGGCCTTGCATTTCAAAGGCGCACACAACCGTGTGATCCCCCAGCCCAAGGGGGTCGTGGGCATTATCGCCCCCTGGAATTATCCGCTTTTTCTGGTGCTGAGTCCTTTGACCAGTGCGCTGGCCGCCGGTAACCGCTGCATGATCAAGATGGCGGCCAATTCACAGCGGCTGTGCCGCCTTCTGAAAGATCTATTCCACGATGCGATATCGGATGAGGTCGTGGCGATCCTGCCGGGGGTTGCGGCCTCCGATTTCACCCCATTGCCATTCGACCACCTGATCTATACGGGCTCACCGGCATCCGGTCGGATGGTGATGAAAACCGCCAGCGAAAACCTGACGCCCGTGACGCTCGAACTGGGAGGGAAGTCCCCGACCATCGTCTGCGACGATTTCAATTCCCAAACGGCCGCCGAGCGCATCCTGCAGGCTAAATTCATGAATGCGGGTCAGACTTGTGTGGCCCCGGATTACCTGTTTCTGCCCGCCAATCAGGTTGCCGCTTTTATCGATGAAGCCCGGCGGGTTTTGCCGAACCGCTACCCGCGGCTCGATACGGCGGATTTTACGACGATCATCGATGCCAAAAGCTACCAGCGCTTGACCGCCTTGCTCGAGGACGCCCGTTCCCGGGGCGCTGACATCATCAATCTGCTACCCGATGCCGCGCCGGATGAAACCGCGCGCCGGATACCGCCCACTTTGGTGCGCAACGTCGATGAAAACATGGCGCTGATGCAGGAAGAGATCTTTGGCCCGATTCTGCCCATCAAAACCTATCGGCACTTAAACGAAGTCGTGGACTACATTAACGCCCGACCGAGACCGCTGGCCCTTTATCTGTTTACCAACGACCGGCAGCAGCAGGAGCGTATCGTGAATCAGACCATGTCCGGCGGGGTCAGCATCAACGATTGTGCCATGCACGTGGCCCAGCATGACATGCCCTTCGGCGGCGTCGGCAACAGTGGCATGGGACAATACCACGGCAAAGAAGGCTTCATGGAGTTTTCCAAATTGCGACCGGTTTTTCGGCAGGCCAAGCGGCCCTTGGGTGCCGCATTTCTTTCTCCGCCCTACGGCAAGATGTTCGATCAAGTCTACAAGCTTTTAATTAAGTTGCGCTGGCTTTAGAAAAAATGAACAAGCTGTGAGATTCAAGTATGGAAAAAACAACATATTTCAATGAGAGGCTTACAGCGATCATGCTGATCGTGACACTCAGCTTATGGGTATTGCCGCTGTCAGCCAAAGGAGACGGCGCGCTCGAAACCCTGCGGATGAAGTTTGAAGAGGGCAATCGAATTTTGGACGATACCGAACTTGCCACAGCGGAGCGGCGGGCGGAAAAAGAAGAAAAACTCTGGCAGCTTTCACGTCAGATCTTCGATTATGAGCTCATTTCCCAGATGGTGCTGGCTTCCCGCTGGGATGAATTCACGCCGGTTCAGCAGGATGAATTCAAGGCCGCCTTTACGGGTTTTCTGCGACGTACCTATGTCCCCCGCCTCATGGAAAGATACAACGGTGAACGGGTGTATTTCGTTCGGCAGAACCTGATATCACCCTCACGCGCGGACGTGGAGGCCTATATTATGTGGCGCAACCGCAAAATCACCTTCAATCTTTATATGGTCAAACGGCAAGGCGATTGGAAGATCTGCGATATCAGTGCGCTGGGGATTAGTACGATCAAGAACTACCGGGCCCAGTTTCGCTGGCTGCTCTTGAGCGACTCTCCCGCCCAACTGATTGCGCGGCTAAACGCCAGGGCCAATCCAGCCTCCTAATGCTATGCGGTTCCGGTGGTCCCGGCGTATGCGGACTGCCAAGATCGACATTCTCATCCATCCAACATCAATATTTTTTTCTGCCTGGTGACCAGGGGCTTCCCCGATCCGGTGATGGGATTTGTCAGTAATGACTGACAAAATTTGTCAGTGGTGAATTCATTTTCAAGCACATTAAATTTAACCCTTTAAAAATATTCACATATCGGGAACCGGTCTGATGGTACGATCCTTGCTGATTCAAGAGATGGTTCAAGTCAGCCAGGCACGCGATCAACACAAATCGGCAAAGAGGGGAAGAAGATGACCAGGTTACTTTCGGTTACGGGGGGAGCTGTGTTGCTTCTGTCGCTGATGGTGATGCCGTCCCAGGCCGCGCTTCAGGTATTCAACCAAGATTTTCTCTGGGACAACACAAACGGGATCTACTGGTCGCGAGACACGGATTTAGCCGGCGGCATGATGAGCGGCGGCCATACATCGTCTTGGATTGATGCTCTCAACGCCGGCGCCGACCCAGCCAATAATCCGTCGGGGCACAATGCCTGGCGGCTGCCGAGCTATGACGAGATGGCGGTGATGTACAACGACTATTATGGCGCCTATTTGAATGATCAGGCCTATGCCGCAGAACTGCAGGACAGTCAGGGCAATCTGATCATACGCTCCGGCGGCTATTGGGCCACACCATTTGAAGACCCTTATGGCATTGGTTTCCTTAGGGGCTGGGAGTTTAATTTTTTAGCTTCTGAGGTAATTCCTGGGGATTGGGGAGGGAATTATGCCTGGTTGGTCACGGATATCGAACCCGCTTCCGTACCGACGCCCATCCCGGGCAGC
>JASFTA010000129.1:0-5484 GCA_050114115.1 Desulfobacterales bacterium
TCGTAGGGCGCCATGCTGGCATCACCCACGAGAATGAGACGGGTTTCGGGCGCATAGCGCGTGGCCAGATCCTCCAATCGCAGGGGTTTTTTATAGCGGGTGGGATCGACCCACAGGGCGTCGTAGATGCTGTTGTGAAAGAAGAGGGTGCGAATGTCCTTGAACTGGGCCTTGGCATAGTCGAACAGGGTCTGGACGATCTTGACATAGGGGTCCATGGACCAGCCCCCGTTGTCGATGGCCAGAATGACCTTGAGGCGGTCCTTGAGATCGCGGTCGAAAACGATTTCGATCTCGCCGCCGTTTTTCATGGTCTGGTAGATGGTGGCCTCCACATTGACCCGGTCGCGGGGGCCGGAGGGCACCATGTGACGCAGGCGCTTGAGGGCCTCGCCCATCATGGCCTCGGTCAGGGGGCCGCTCAGGGAATAATCGCGGTAGCGCCGGTCCAGGGCCACCTTGACGGCCGACTTGTTGCGCGACACCCCGCCGACGCGCATGCCGCCCGGGTGGAACCCCGAATGCCCCACGGGCGAAGTGCCCCCGGTGCCGATCCAGCGATTGCCGCCGTGATGCTCACCATCCTGGTCCTTGAGGCGCGCCTTGAAATAGTCCAGCAGTTCTTCCGGGCTGAGTTTCTGAAGTTCGTTTTCATCGATCCCCAACGCGCCGGCCATCTCCCGGGAGTTGCGCAGCCATTCCGCCAGCATGGCACGGGCCAGCTCATCCAGTTCCAAACCCTCGATTTCCGGGAGTTCAGCGCCCTCGAAGTAATGGGCGAAGACCTGGTCGTAGCGGTCGAAATAGCGCTCGCTTTTCACCAGAATGGACCGCGCGGCCGTGTAGAAATCGCTCAGTGAGGCAATCAGACCGCTGCCCAGCGCGCGGTGCAGGGTCAGGAAGGCCGTCGGGCTGACCGGCACGCCCGCCTCCCGCAAGGTATAGAAAAAGTTGATGAACATCAGAAAAGCTTGCGGCGGTTCACCAGGGTGCCCGCCTTCTGGTAGTCCTGACTTTTCTTGAAGAGGACCCCCAGGAAAGGGATGTCGCCCCGCGGCAGATGCTGGGGTTTGAAATCCGGATCGGCCCCCAGGGCCCGAATCCAGTTGATCAGCTCGCGCGTGGCCGGCCGCTTTTCGATGCCCTCCAATTCCCGCAGCCGGTAGAAAGTATTCACGGCGTTGTCCATCAACTCGCCGTCGATCTCCGGAAAATGCACGCGGACAATCTTGCGCATCATCTTGGGGTCGGGAAAGGCGATGTGGTGAAAATTGCAACGCCCCAAAAAAGGGTCGGAAAGATCTTTTTTGGCATTGGAAGTAATGATGATCACGGGCCGGTGTACCGCCGTTACGGTCTTGTCGATCTCGATGATGTCGAATTCCATCTGGTCCAGGACATCCAACATGTCGTCCTGGAAATCGGTGTCGGCCTTGTCGATTTCGTCGATCAAGAGCACGTTGCGGGCCTCGGCCGTGAAGGCCTGCCCGATCTTGCCCATCTTGATATAGTCTTCGATCCGACTGACGTCGCGGGTGGAATCGCCGAACCGGCTGTCATTGAGCCGGGTCAGGGTATCGTACTGGTAGAGGGCCTCCACGAGCTTCATGCTGGACTTGACGTTCAGCACGATCAGGGGCATGCCCAGGCTTTCGGCAATGGCGTGGGCCAGCATGGTTTTGCCGGTACCGGGTTCGCCCTTGAGCAGCAGCGGCATCTCCAGGGCCATGGAAATGTTGACGATGGCCGCCAGTTCGGTATCCAGAACATAGCGGCTGGCACCGCTGAAGTTTTTGCGGTCGGTGTCCAGCATAACAACCTCTTCTCAATTGGGGCGGGTTCGTAAGAAGTCCGATATCGGCGTTACGCGAATTCTTCTTCACTGCGGCGTACACCATGTACGCCTCGTTCCTCAGAATTCGCAAGCCTTGATCTCGAACTTCTTACGAACCCGCCTTGAATGGTTCTTAAAATGCCCCGCACATGTTGCCCCCCCTTACAACCAATTGGGTCGCCTCTTTCAGCCATCCTTCGGGGAAATATGAATACGCCTCTTGGTGTTGGTTTTGAATCCCCTTTGTCCCGCGCCGAGCATCGGCGATGCGGACGGAAAACGCGCGTCGGCCTGTTTGAGCGAAGCGAGTTCCGACGCGCGACGTCCGCATTGACGACGCACAGGCGCAAGCGGGGCACGGGCGGTTTCTTTTGGTTACTTTTCTTAACGTTAAGAAAAATAACGGCATTACAAATGCTCATCCTGGATCGGCAGTAGATTATTTTGGGCGTTTCCCTCCCCCCCGCACGACGCGGGAAACCTCACGGGTGAGGTCCAAAACCTTGCGGGCGTGGGCCACACTGAGCGAACCCGTCCCGCAACTGGGCGTGATCAGGGACTGGCGGCGCAAAACCTCGGTATCGAGTCCGGCGGCCGCGGCCGCGGCCAGCAACTCCCGCCAGCGGGCCACCAGCGTATCCACCGATTCGGCGTCGATCACATCCGCCGGCCCGGTGGGGATCAGGCCCCAGGCAATCAGGCCGCCACGCGCCAGAAAGGGGCCCACCTGGTCGGCGTAGAGCAGAAAGCGATCGGCGTAACCGAAAGCATCGAAATTGACCACATCCACCGTCGACTCCAGAATGAGGCCCCAGTCCGTATTGGCGCATATATGGATGCCGGCGATTCCACCGGCCTTGTGGATGGCTTCGAAAACCTCGTTGAGCGCCGCCAGGATTTCTTCACCCGAGATACTGATCATCTCTGAGGAGCCGTAGCCGGCCAGGGCCGGCTCGTCCACGAAGACGATGACCGGCACCCCGAGGGTTTTGAGAACCTCCACCTGCCAGGCGGCTTTGAGGGCCAGCAGCTTGACGGCGGCGTCCCGGGCATGCAGATCGTAGAAGACCGGCCGAGCTTGCCGGTCTTTCAGCCCCAGGCCAAAAGTCACCGGGCCCGTGACCTGCCCCTTGACCGCCACCGGCGGTGCGGTTTGCTTCGCGAGCCGCGCCATGAATACATGAAATCCCCGGGCCACTTCCGGGGCCAGGGCAAACCGCGAGGTCCGCAGGGCGGCCTGATCCTCGGAGGCTTGCAGATAATCCTCGTAAAACTGCGTCAATTCGGACGCAAAGGCATTGCTGACAGTATCGACCAGCCAGCGGTCCTCCTCTTGCACCAGGCCCGGCATGCCGGGAATGAACTGCGGCACCATGCCTTCCTCACGGAAGACGGGCAACTGCACCCAGAGCGGTATCTGCGGCGTGGCCGCCAGCACCAGATCAAGGGCTTCGTTGTGATCAGCCACCGGCAGGCTGCCGATCAGCAAGGGACGGCAATCGGGTATGAAAGCGGGCATCATGACCTCGGGTCAGCGTGATTTGGTTTAAAATGGGTAAATTAACATGGCCGCCCCAGATCCGCAAGACGGACACCATGGGCCTTTGATCTTGATCCTTTTCCGATTAGTCTGTTAGGGGTTGATAGCGCGCTAGCGCGCACCGTCTCATGCAGCACCGGCGACATCTGCTGGTCTACCGGAAGAATCGGTGGGCCTGCCGGTTCAATTCCCTTGGTGGGCAACGGTGAAGCAGACGGAATAGAACAACGGCCTGTTGAAGCCCGCTCGGGCAGCCGCCAGAGCAGGGCCGCCCGCAAAAAACCTGGAGAATCCCAATGCGCGTCTGCACGGTTCAACAAATGCGTGGCATGGATCGAACCGCCATCGAAAAACACGGTATCCCGGAGTTGGTCCTCATGGAAAACGCTGGCCTGGCAGCTTACCGTGTTCTGTCCGAGCGCTACGGCACGGCCGGGCGCCAGATATTGATTTGCTGCGGTGCCGGCAACAACGGCGGTGATGGTTTCGTGGTCGCGCGCAAAATTTTATCCGACGGCGGGGACCCTATCGTTCTTCTTTTGGGCGATCCCGCCCGCTACCGCGGAGCGGCCCGCTCCAATTTCGACATTCTCGGCCGACTCGGCATCGAAGTCGTGGCCTTTACGGACCTGGCCGCAGCCCGCACACTGATTGATCAGGCCGATCTGATTGTCGACGGGATCTTCGGCACCGGGCTCTCCAAACCCGTGGGCGGCCATTACGCCGAAGTCATCGCCCTGATCAACGCGGCCGGCAAACCGGTGTTGAGCCTGGATATTCCATCAGGCATCAACGGGGACTCGGGTCAGGTCATGGGGACCGCGATTAAGGCGGATGTGACCGTCACCTTCGGTCTGCCCAAAGTCGGCAACCTCCTCTATCCCGGCTGTGGGCACGGCGGGGAGTGCTTCGTCACCCGGATTTCCTTTCCACCGGCTTTGACCCGGGCGTCTGAGCTGCAAATTGCCGTCAATCAGCCCCCTCCGCTGCCGGAGCGAGACCCGGCCGGTCACAAAGGCACTTTCGGCGACGTTCTGTTTGTCGCCGGCGCCGCCGGGTACTATGGCGCCCCTTACCTGGCGGCCATGGCCTTTCTGAAGGCCGGCGGCGGTTATTCCCGGTTGGCGGCGCCGGCATCGATCGTTCCCGTGATCGCTGCGCGCGGCAGCGAAATCGTCTATCATCCCCAGGCCGAAACGGCTTCCGGCAGTCTCGCCTATCAAAACAAAACGGACCTGGGAGAACGCATCCGCAGGGTGGACATGCTGGTGATGGGTCCGGGTTTGTCGCTGGACCCGGAAACCGCCCGCCTGGTCGGCGACCTCACGGAAAGCGCCGAAGTCCCGCTGCTGCTGGACGGCGACGCCCTGACCGCTCTGAGTGAAACGCCCGAACGCATTGCCCGGCGCCGCAGCCCGACGGTTCTGACCCCGCATATGGGTGAAATGGCCCGTTTGACCGGCACGGCCATCGCGGCGTTGCAAAACGATCCGATTGGCCACCTGCAGCAGGCCGCCCGCCGTTTTCAGGCTGTAATCGTGCTCAAGGGCGCATCCTCGCTCATCGGCTCCCCGGACGGCAAAATCCATATCAACCGCAGCGGCAGCCATGGCATGGCCACGGCCGGATCCGGCGATGTACTCACGGGTACGATCGCCGCCATGTATGGACTGGGGCTGCCCTTCGAGGATGCCGTCGGCAAGGGCGTCTTTGTTCACGGACTGGCCGGTGAACTGGCGGCGGCGGCATCCGGAGACGATGGCCTGACGGCCGCCCAGCTTCTGGACTTCCTGCCCCCGGCGGTATCAAAAGACCGTAAGGCCGCAGACGATCCGAGTTTCGCACGCTATTGGGGCCCCCGGGTGGTTTAACCGGCCTTGGTCGGCGGACACCGCTGAAAACGGTGCTGTCAGGGTATCGAATCGGGTGGCCGAATTGACACCCCCGGGATACGCGCCTTAAGTTGGTACAAATCCTGTCTTAATCGAAGTGAGCTGCCATGACCCCCAAACGGGTGCCTTTCATATTTATGCTGCTGGTTGCCGCCATCACAGGCTGCGCCGGAACGCCCCCCCCATCCTCCGGCGAACAGCAAATCTTCAGCCGTGTG
>JASFTA010000130.1:0-5454 GCA_050114115.1 Desulfobacterales bacterium
GCACGGGCGATCGCATACGGGAAGAGAAGATTAGAACCGATCGATGTAATGCGCTAAGCGTCCCTGGCGGCGTTGTGAATCGGATTAGAAAACCTATGCGGCTGCGCGGCTTCGCGCGGCCGGGGGAGCCTAATCTTATTTTTAAGACGTCATCGTGCCGCCGGAGGATCAATCAAACACGATCAACTAAACGGGCACCGAATCGAACGGGTTTGTCTTTGACTTTTTAATGAGGGAGAAAAAAATGCGAAAAATCACCATAGGAAACAAAGTCATTGAGGACGGTAGCAGTTGTTATGTGATTGCCGAGGTCGGCCATAATCACCAGGGCAACCTGGACACGGCCAAGGAGATGTTCAAGGTCGCCAAGGAAAGTGGCGCCGATGCGGTCAAACTTCAGAAGCGTGACAATCGCAAGCTGTATACGGCCGATGCCTATGCCAAGCCTTACGAAAACCCGAACAGCTACGGCAAAACCTATGGTGAACATCGTGAATTTCTTGAGTTTGAATGGCCCGAATACACGGAACTCAAGAGCTATGCCCAGGAACTCGGGTTGACCATGTTCGCGACCGCTTTTGATTTTGCCAGTGCCGACTTCCTGGCCAAGATGGATATGCCGGCTTTCAAGATTGCTTCCGGGGATTTAAAAAACATCCCCCTGCTGACCCATATTGCCCAATTCCAAAAGCCCATGATCCTCAGTACGGGGGGCGGCACCATGGAAGATGTCCGCCGGGCCCATGACGCCATCATGCCGATCAACCCGCAACTGTGCATCCTGCAGTGTACGGCGGGCTATCCCGCCGCTTTCGAGGAACTCAACTTGAGTGTCATTACGACCTTCCGTGAAAGATTTCCCAATTGCGTCGTGGGCTTGTCCTCCCATGACAACGGGATCGCCATGGCCTTGGCCGCTTACATGCTCGGCGCCAGGGTGGTCGAAAAGCATTTTACCCTCAATCATACCTGGAAGGGCACCGATCATGCCTTCTCGCTGGAGCCGATCGGATTCCGCAAGATGGTTCGGGACCTTGAGCGCGTAAAAGTCGCGATCGGTGACGGTGTCAAGCGGATCTACGAGAGCGAAATCAATCCGATGGTCAAAATGGGGAAGAAGATCGTGGCGGCCCGCGACTTGCCCGAAGGCCACGCGCTTCAGATGGAAGACCTGGCGATCAAGTGCCCGGGTGATGGACTGCCGCCCTACGAGATCGACAAAGTTATCGGCCGCACGACGGTCAAACCGGTGGCGAGCGATGAAGACATCACGTTCGACGTTCTGAATGGCGCGCAAAAAACGGCCGGAGCCGTGTCTTGAGCGATCTTTTCCACCTCGATCATCGGGTCGCCGTCGTCACCGGTGCTTTGGGCAAGCTCGGGCCGATCTGGGTCGAGGCATTGCTCGATGCCGGCGCCCGGGTGGTCGGACTTGATCACCCGCATCAGGAACCCGGTGAAGCCTGGCGAAAGCTTGAGACGCAATACGGCGCCGAACGTTTAAGGTTAATCAAGGCGGATGTCAGGAACCGTGAAGAACTCGAGCAGGCCGCTGAAAAGTGCCAGGCACTATTTGAAACCCCCGCCATCCTGGTGAACAATGCCGGCATCGACCAACCGCCCGATCAGCCGGGTGGCGGCTGTCGACTCGAAGACATCCCCTTGGAGATCAACCGCCAGGTTTTCGAAGTCAACACACTCGGACTTTTTCTCGTAAGCCAGGTTTTCGGCAAAGCGATGGTCCGGGCCGGTCGCGGTTCAATCGTCAATATCGGCTCCCTATATGCCAGTGTGGCACCGGACAGCCGATTTTACGACCATATCCAGAGCGATCCGCCCTTTTTAAAGCCACCGGCTTACGGCGCTTCCAAAGCGGCGGTCGTCAATCTGAGCCGTTACCTGGCGACACTCTGGGCTTCAAGCGGGGTTCGCGTCAACGTGCTTTCCCCGGGGGGGGTCTTGGGCGGCCAGGACGATGATTTCAAACGCAAGTTCTGCGCGCGGGTCCCTCTGGGGCGGATGGCCACCGGACATGATTTGTGGGGACCGCTCCTTTTTCTGGCGTCCGAAGCCTCGGCTTACGTTACCGGAACCGAATTGATCGTGGACGGTGGATTTACCGCCTGGTAACCCCTCTCTTTTAGGAAGAACCATGAGTGAAATGATGCTGCCCGAGATTGTATTGAACTGGATCGATGGCGCCGAAAAAGGGGCGGCCGATGGATCCCTTTTCAACAACCTTTCGCCCGCCACGGGCAAGTTGCTGTGCCAGGCGGTCGGCTCCCGGCAGGCCGATGTCGAGAAAGCGGTGGCCTCCGCCAGGAATGCCTATCCGGCCTGGTCCGGCATGACGCCCGTTCAACGCGGCGACATTCTGATGGCCGTCGCCAGGGCGTTGCGGCAAAATGCCGACACAATGGCCGCTATCGTGGCCACCGAAACCGGCATGGCGCCATCGGCGGCGCTGGGCGAAACCGGAGGAGCCATTGCCCAGGCGGAATTCATGGCCGGCGAGGGGCGGCGGCTCTACGGCCGGACGACGACCAGTGCGGTTCCCCACAAGTACGCCATGACCGTACGTCACCCCCTGGGTGTGGCGGGTTTGATTATCGCCGCCAATACGCCCATTGCCAATGTGGCCTGGAAAGTTTTCCCCGCGCTGATCTGCGGCAATACCGCGGTCCTAAAAGCGGCCGAAGACACACCGGCAACGGCCTGGTATTTCGGGAAATTGGCCAAGGAAGCCGGTCTTCCGCCGGGCGTGCTCAACATTCTCCAGGGATTGGGCGAGGAGGCCGGTGCCCCGCTGGTGGCCCATCCCGATATCGCCGTGGTCAGCTTTACGGGCTCGACCGAGGTGGGACGCATGATTGCCGAAACCGCCGGTCGCCGGCTGGCCAAAGTTTCACTGGAACTGGGGGGGAAAAATCCGCTTGTGGTCTGTGACGACGCCGATCTGGAAAATGCGGCCAAGTGGGTGCTGCTCTCGGCCTTCAGCAATGCCGGGCAGCGCTGCGCCGCCGGCAGCCGGATCATCATTTTCGATGCGGTCTACGACCGATTTCGCGACATGCTCATCGAAAAAACCAAGCAATTGAATGTCGGTCCTACGGATGGCGACGACCTTGGGCCGGTGATCAACGAAACCCAACTCAATAATATGACCGCCGCCGTCGAGCAGGCGCGCCAGGAAGGCGCCCGCATTCTGGTGGGCGGATCGCGCCTGACCGATCCGGAGCACGCCGAAGGCTTTTACATGGCCCCGACCCTGATCGAAAATGCCGACCCCCGGGCCGGTATTTCCACCCGGGAGGTGTTTGGCCCCATAACCTGTCTTTACCGGGTCAGGGATTTCGAGGAAGCCCTGCGGATGGCCAATGACTCGCCTTACGGACTTACGGCCTGCATTCATTCGCGCAACATTCATCGCGTAATGGAATTTACCCAGAAGGTGCAGGCCGGGGTTGCGGTGGCCAATGCCGGAACTTTCGGCAGCGAGCCCCACATGCCCTTCGGTGGTGTGAAGCAATCCGGCAACGGTTCCCGGGAGCCGGGCACGGAAGCACTCGATATCTACTCGAACCTCAAAGACATCTATATTTGCGTCGAGCCTGATTTGATCTAAAGGCACGGCCACAGGGTCCGGCAGGCACCCGTGCGAGAAAATCAAGATTCGCGGTTACCTTAGCGGATCGGAATTCGGACCTTAAGCCCGGTTTGATTGCGGAACAAGCCTGCCGCCGCAATCTTTTTTTAATGGTGAATTGACCGATGATGCCAACAAAATCACCAGACCCATCGAGCTTCGGGAAAACCCTCCGCATCGTGGCCCTGATTCCGGCCCGATCCGGTTCGAAGCGCGTGGTCGACAAAAACATCCGTCCGCTGGCGGGGCATCCCCTGATGGCCTACAGCATCGGGGCCGCCCTTCAAAGCGGCATCTTCGCCGATGTGATTGTTTCCACCGACAGCGCGCGTTATGCCGATATTGCCCGATACTACGGGGCCGAAATCCCCTTCATGCGTCCGGCCGCGATTGCCGGCGACACCTCGCCGGATATCGAGTGGGTGGCGGATACGCTGCAGCGGCTGGCCGACGCCGGACGCCGCTATGACGGCTTCAGCCTTTTACGACCGACTAGCCCGTTTCGTCTGCCCCAGACCATCTGTCGTGCCTGGGAAGCCTTCGCCGCCCAGTCGGGCGTGGACTCCCTGCGCGCGGTCGAGAAATGCAGCCAGCACCCCGGCAAGATGTGGGTCATCCGCGGGCAGCGGATGACACCGCTATTGCCGCTGGGGCCGCCGGAGCAGCCCTGGCACAGCAGCCAGTATCCTTCCCTGCCGGAAGTTTATGTCCAGAATGCCAGTCTGGAAATGGCCTGGACACGTGTTGTCTTCGAGGGGCGCACGATTGCCGGCCACGTGGTGATGCCCTTTCTTACGGAAGGCTATGAAGGCTTCGATGTCAACAGCCCCTACGACTGGCAGTTGGCGGAAACCCTGGTCAAGAACAACACAGCGCAACTTCCTGATATCAATCATACGCCCTATGAAATGGAGGCATATTAAATAACATGGACACTTACGAAATCCGGCTGATACCGGTAGACGAATTTCAACGGATCAACCAGGAACCGCTGGCACGCGCTGAGCGCTTGCAGTTGATTGCCGACATGTGTCGGGCCAACGCCCTGGCGACGGTTAAACGGGCCGGATCCGGCCATCTGGGATCGAGTCTGAGTTCACTCGACATCGTCACCCAGCTATATTTCGACGAGATGAACCTTGTGCAGGTGGGCATCGATCATCCCGATCGTGACATTTACTTCTCATCCAAAGGTCATGACGTGCCCGGCCACTATGCGGTGTTATACGCCCTGGGCATCATTCCCCGGGAGCGTTTCATCAACCTGAGGCGACTGGGGGGGACCCACGGTCATCCGGATCTCAATGTGCCCGGCATGGAGGCCAATACCGGATCGCTCGGTATGGGGATTTCCAAAGCCAAGGGGATGGCCTGGGCCAAGGATTTCAAGGGCCATGCTGGGCGTGTGTTCGTCATGACCGGCGACGGAGAACTGCAGGAAGGGCAGATCTGGGAGTCGCTTCAAGCCACCGCCCACCAGCAGATCAATAATGTCAGCGTGATCGTGGACGGTAACAAATTTCAGTCCGACAAATTTCTGGATGAGATTGTCAGCCTGGGGGACCTGGAAGCCAAGTTCAAGGCCTTCGGATGGTACGTGGAGTGCTGCGACGGTCATGACTTCGAGGCCATGGCCGGCGTCTTCGAGCGATTTAAGCGCATAACCGACAAGCCCAAAGTATTGATTGCCGACACCGTCAAGGGCAAGGGCATATCCTTTATGGAGGGCCCGGTCGCCGTTAAGGACGGCAACGGCATTTATCGCTGGCATTCAGGCGCTCCGGGCGATGATGACTTCGCGGCCGGCT
>JASFTA010000131.1:0-5453 GCA_050114115.1 Desulfobacterales bacterium
CTTGCCGGTCTTGAGGATGGCCGCATCGATGGCCGTCGCGTTGACCCCGCCCACCACGATATACAGTCCCGGATCGTAATCGCGGGCGGTGCGGGCCAGCCGGTAAACCGCCTCCAGCAGGTAGGATTCCATGGCGCCGATTGCCAGAATCCGGGGCCGATCCTGCTCGAGACGCGTGATCAATTCCGTTTCGGGCGTGATGCCGTCCGCCAGGAAGCTCAAATTCAAGTCCGCCACGGCCACGCGGATTCGTTGCGCGCGCAGGTAGGCCGCCAGGGACAACATCGTCGTGGGTGGCGAGGGCACCGCACGGGTGACCAAGCTGTTGAAGTCCATGGCGGCGGCCAGGCGGCGCATGCTGCTAAAGTATCGGTTGAAGGCGCGGTTGTGCAGATGGTCATCCTGCGGATGGCGGATGGCCGCTTGAACCAGCAAAACATCGGTAGGGGTTTCGCGCGCGCCCACGTTTTTTGGTTTCCTGGTTGGAGGGGGTGTCCGCCGGCCATGTGCACCAAGCCGATTGTCGCCGGCCTGCCCGCCGCGGCGAGCACCGGGAAATCAGGTGGCCGGCGGCGGAGGGCGGTCGAGTTCTTCGCGGATGGTCTGCCCCAGTTTTTCGAAGGTGTAGGGTTTGCGCAGACAGCTGCCGGCTCCCAGCGACTGTGCTGCTTTGACCCGCTCGGTTTCCGAGAAGCCTGTGGCAATGATGGCCTTTTGCCCGGGATGCCGTTGGACAATTTGCCGGTAGGTATCCAGGCCGTCCATGCCCGGGTCCATGATCATATCCAGCAGGACCAGATCGCAGGTCGTGTTCGCCAACCAGGCAAGGGCCTCCTCGCCGTTGGCCGCCTCCGCCACCCGATACCCCATGACTTCGAGCATCTGGCGGGCAATGTCGCGCTGTTCGGGCACATCGTCGACCACCAGCACCGTTTCGCCCCGCCCCCGATAACGCCTGATATTGGACGGCAGCGCCGGGGCGGCCGTCTTGACCTCGCGGGTGGCCGGAAAGAAAAGCCGGATGACGGTGCCCTGCCCGATTTCGCTCTGCAGCCGGATAAAGCCGCCATGATCCTGAACGGTTCCCCAGACCACGGCCATGCCCAGACCGGTGCCGCTACGGCCCATTTTTTTCTTGGTGTAGAAGGGTTCGAAGATCTTGTTGCGGTCTTCGGGCGAAATACCGATCCCGGTATCGCTGACCTCCAGAAGACAATAATGGCCCGCGGGCATCTCTTCGAAACCGCGCAGTTGAGGATCGATGTACCGGTTGGCCGTGACGACCGTGAGACGCCCTCCGTCGGGCATGGCCTCGACGGCATTGGAAACGAGGTTCATCAGCGTCTTGGACAGGTGCAGCGGTGATCCGCTTAGGTTGAGAAGATTGGTGCTCAGACGGGTCATCACCTCAACGCCGGGATAGTCCGCGAGCATCCGGCGGTACTCCGGACTGTCCAGATATTGGCGCACCACACCGTTGAGGTTGATGACGTCGCGGGTGGTCACCCCGCGCCGTGCCAGGGTCAGCAGATCTTCGACAATCGCCGCCGCCTTTTTACCGGAATTCTGGATGGTCAGGATGGGATCAGCCAGGGGACTGTTGGGCGGCAGCTGCATTAGAAGGAGGTCCGGGTAGCCCACGATGCCGGAGAGAATGTTGTTCAGGTCATGGGCCACGCCGCCGGCCAGGGTCGCCACGGCCTCCATTTTTTCGGCCCGCTGCAAACGAACCTCGAGCTGCAGGCGGCTGTTTTCGGCCTTTTTCAGTTCGGTGATATCCCGCACCGTGGCCAGAATCGACATCTCGCCGCCGTACTCGATCCGGCAGGAGAAAACCTCCACATCGATTTTAGTACCGTCCCGGGCGATATCCCGCATGCGCACGACCCGCTCCATATCCGGCGACCAGCTCCGGCGGCGCTCTTGGAGAAGCCTGTGGTCGTCAGGATGGATGAAGTCGATGACATCCCGATCGAGCACCGCGGGTTTGTCTTCGTAGCCGTGAAGCGCGAGCCAGGCGGGATTGACATCCACCAGCCGGCCGTCCCGGATGAGGCTCATGGGCAGCAGCGAATCCTCGAAGAGGGTCCGGTACTTGTCTTCCGACGCGGCCAGGCGATCGATGAGTGCCTCGCGCTCTTCGATCGACTTCTCGTAATCGACAATCAAGTCCTGGACGCCCCAGCGCAGAATTGGTGTCAGAACGCCCCGCAGGCCCCGCGGGAACAGGCGGCGTTTGTTCCAGGTAATGTGGAAGCGGCAGTGAGGGGCGCCTTCGAGGACGCAGGCGGTTTCGTGCCCCTTGATGTCGGCCACGCCGGTCAGGGAGCCGATACCGGTATAGATGCCGAGATTCCAGTTGCAGACGTCTTTGGTGATCTTGTGCCCGGAGCGGTATTCGAGTTCGAAGGTCAGGGAGTTGTCCGTAACCGCGGCCAAATGAACATCCTTGGTGCGGTTGAAACGGGCATTGATCCGGGCCGCTCTTCGCGCCATCCGTCGGGTGCCGATGATTTTGGCGGCAAAGAGGGTCGTTCGTGAAAGGCTTTCGCGAACCATCCCGTAACCCGCCGTGTACAGCGGATTCGGGCCCGGCACGATCTTTTTGACGTTGGCCAGCAGGGTCAGGGAGAACTCATTGGAGACCCAGTAGGCGGGGTCACCGAGGTGGTGCCGCGTGATTTGAATGAGGCGGTCGGGCGCCAACTTGTCACGGACCCAATAATCGCCGTCCACCAGGCCGGCCGTGAGGTTGCGAACCCCATCATCGCCATAGTGGCTCTGGATGTATGCCAAAAGGCCTTTGAAGTTTTCGCAGCAGATGTCCTTGGGCATGGGCGCGGGATCCATGGCAGGTGCTCCTTCCGATCCAGGTCGCTTTTCCGGTTTAGCAGAAAATGACTGGAAGCACTACAAGAATCCCTTGTGGTTATCGATCTGGTGCAGAGAAAAGGGCGCGCTATCGTGGGAAAAGGGCTGGCCGTTCAGGCCGCATTGTCTACGATCTGTGGCGCAGGCGGTGGTTTCTCCATGTGACCCTTTCCGCAAAGCGGGACGACCTTTCCCGCCTTTGCGCTTGTTTCTTCGAATCGTTGCGGGTGGCCCTTTGCTCTGCTTGGTAAGACCTCAGGCGTATTCTGACCTTCATAGGCAGCTAGCCGCTCGGCCACCTCGCGCCACTGGTACCACTGGTCGGGGAAGCGCAGGATATATGGCTCCAGTAGCCGCCAGGCGCGTTCGGCCAGCGATATGGGTTCGTCGCCGTCGGTAATCGGTTCGATATGCAGCGTAAACCCCCCTTTGTGCCGTTTCACGATACCCAGACAGGACGCGGGTCGATGGCGTCGGTAGAGGACATCCAGGGTTCGATCTAACCGAACCCGGCGGCCCAGGACATCGATATAGCGATCGCGATGCGGCCGCCAATGGTTGAATTCGTCGCAAAGCGTGATCAGGATCCGCCCCTGCTTGACGGCCTTCAGGGCCTTTAAGGCCGCATGGGGTTGATCGGCATCGATGGCTTGCACATCGAACTGACGGCATCTTTCGATGCATTCCTGCCGCAGGCGCGCGGTTTTAAACCGCATGATGATGGCGGGCTTGTAACCCTGCAGGGCCAGAAAGAGCGGCAGATATTCCACCGCGCCGAAATGGCCGCTCACCATCAGCACCCCCCGCTGGGCAAGCGTGGCGCCGATCAGCCAGTCTTCATTGTGAATCTTGCTCTGCTCGTACAGATAGCGCTCCAGGCGTTCCGTAGGGTGATAGGCATTGATCATCTTTTCGACGTAGTGTTCGAAAATGCCCAGATAGGTTTTCCACATCAGGTAGAGATTCCACGGCCAGGGATCTCTCCGGGGCAGGCTGGCGCGTACGCCGGCGGCCACGTGCTGCCGAAGATCGCTGCGCACCGCCAGATAGAAAAGGCCGAGGATGTAAAGGTAGAAACGAAAAAGCGTTAGCGGCGCCTGCCGGGCCAGCATAACATTGAACGAGGATTGAAAGAATTGGCTGATATTGAACTGGAAATTATACGGCACTGCCAGCATGATGATAGGTCTCCCGGATTTAACCCTTGCCTATATAATGCTACCGCGTCTTTATCGGCGGTTGAGATAGCGGGGTGCTTGTGCAGTATTATCTGAACTTCTTGCCGGTCAATTTTACTGCCAATACGTTAGTCTATCCTTTCCGACAGGAATTGCAAATCTTAATTTCGCGATGAGGATGTTGCCCGACCCCGTTAGGATCCGTCGGGGACACGCCGATCTCAAGCGGCCGTGTTTTCCATGGCCTCGCTGTACTCCCCGTAGCGTGCGGCCGCGTTGCATCGGGCCCGGTGGTAAAATGCCTGTTGGGCCGCCGCCGTATTGGCCGAATCGCCGCGCCAGGTTTTAAGGGGGTCTTCCTGCAGGGCCCGACCGTAGGAAAAAGACAGTTCCCAGGGATGATCACCCAGGGCGTTCATGGCATTCAGGTGGGCCGTGGCGATAAGCGCGCTCTGGCCGCCCGAAAGAAACACGATCCCGGGGACCGCGGCCGGCACCACTTTTTGGAAGCAGGCCACCGTGCGCCGGGCCACCTCATCGACGCCGGCCTGCACGGGACATTCCAGACCGGAGATGACCATGTTGGGCTTCAACAGGATTCCTTCTAGATCGACTCCGAAGCGGAAGAGTTCATCGAACACCGTTTGCAGGGTGCGGGCGGTCACGGTGTCACAGCGCTCGATGGTGTGCGCGCCGTCCATGAGGACCTCTGGTTCCACGATCGGCACCAGGCCGGCCTCCTGGCACAGGGCGGCATAACGTGCGAGCGCATGGGCGTTGGCCTGGATGTTGGCGGGGGTCGGCAGGGCGTGGGCGATCGTGATCACCGCCCGCCATTTGGCGAAGCGCGCCCCCAGTTCCCGGTAGGCGTTCAAGCGTTCCCGCAGCCCGTCGAGCCCCTCGGTTATTTTTTCACCCGGAAACCCGGCCATGGGCTTGGCGCCCATATCCACCTTGATGCCGGGGATGATGCCGCGATCGGCCAGCAGCCGGGGAAAAGCGGTTCCGTTCGAGGCTTTCTGGCGGAGGGTTTCGTCGAAGAGGATCACACCGCTGACGAAGGACGCCACCCCCTCGGTGGTGAACAGCAGTTCCCGGTAGGCCCCGCGGGTTTCGGCCGTGGATTCGACCTGGATTGAATCGAAGCGTTTCTTGATGGTGGGCGTGCTTTCGTCGGCCGCCAGAATACCCTTGCCCTTGGCGACCAGGCCTTGGGCCGTGGCGTGTAACGTGGCTTTATCCATGCATGTCCTCCTTTTGAAAGCGGATGAACCATCGTTCTTTTCTACGCCGCAAAATTTAGGAAGCATGCCGGGCGTTGTCAATCGGGGCGCCAGCGGGTGATCTTTGTTGCGGCCGTTCCAATTCATCGCCAGACGACGATGTTTTACCAGCCATTTTATC
>JASFTA010000132.1:0-5450 GCA_050114115.1 Desulfobacterales bacterium
TTTTCCCGGCCTTGGTCATGTTCTTGACCGTGCTGTCTTTCAATATGCTGGGCGATCGTATCCGGGAGCTCAACGACCTCAAGATCTACCGCTGAGGACCGTAAATTGAAAACTTTACGGACGATCGGAATGTCACCGTTTCAGGTGGGCCGCGCATCCGAGGAGCGTCGGGAAATCGTGGGTGATCAGGAAGGTGGGCGTATCCGCAACGACCGGGTTCCCCCGGCCCTTTAATTCGAAACGTTCACGAAACTTGCTTTCGTTCAGTATATCGATGATGCGCGGCAGGATACCGCCCGCCAGGTAGACCCCGCCCCGGGCCAGGAGTAAAAGCGCGACATCGCCGGCCAGCCCGCCCAGCAAGTTGCAAAACATGTGGACGGTTTCAGCCGCCGCTCCGTTACGGTCGGTCTGGGCGGCACGGATCACGGCCGCGGGGGTATTCTCGGCGGGACTGCGATTGTCGAGGGCGGCCAGGGCGAAGTGGAGATCCACCAGCCCCGGTCCCGAAAGCACGCGTTCCGCCGATACCCGACCGTATTTAGCACGCAAGATACGATGGGCCGCCAGTTCCATGTCGGTATGCGGCGCAAGGCTGATGTAACCGCACTCGGACGTCACCGGGCGCCATCCCGACCCTACCGGAATCAAGCCCGCCATACCCAGACCGGTTCCCGGACCGAGAACGGCCATCGGCGCGCCATCCCGTCCAACGCCCCGGTGGGGACCGATGCACAATTTGTCGGCGGGCGAAAGGTGCGGCAGCGCCAGCGCCAGCGCTTCATAGTCGTTGGCCACCTTTAACTCCGCCAATTGCAGCTGTGCTGCCAGATCCCGGATCGAAAACCGCCAATGGGCATTGGTGAGGGCGACATCATCGCCAAATACCGGGGCGGCGACCGCGATAGAAAGACGCGCGGGCCTGGGGCCGCCGGCGATCTCCAAAAAGGCATCGAGGGCGGCGGCAAGCCCCGCGAAGGCCTTGGTGGACAGTTTGGTGACGGGACCGAGCCCGCCCTGCGGGTTCAACCGGGCAAACCGTGCGTGGGTGCCGCCGATATCGGCAACGACCGTCAACAATGGGTTTTCAGCTTGAATGGTCGCCATCTTATTAAGGATTGGTGCGCGCCGCCGGCGGCAAATGGGTTTCCAGTTCCGGGCGGGGCCATGTGACGGTCGCCCCCAGCTCGGCCGAGCGATACAGCGCCCTCAGGATTTCCATCACCGCCGCGCCGTCGCGGAAGGTCTCGATGGGCGTTTGGCCCTGGCGGAAGCATTCGACCATGTGCCGGTTTTCATCGACATAGCCGTAGATGCCGGGTCCATTTCGAAAGTGCCACCATACCATTGGCGGTTTCGAGGCGCAACGAATTCCGGGGCTTCCCGGGTTCTAGTGGCAGAAAGCGGGCGACCTCGACGCGGCGACAGATTATCTCCGACAGGACACCACCGCCTTGCAGGTCACCGCGCCAGAACCAAGGCGCATGAGGCCCGCTGTGTTCTTCGGCCGCCCGCGCCAGACGGGGCCGCCCGGAGGCACCTGGGAAAATGCGTGTGGACGCCCGGCGGACATCTTGCAGCGTGCCCGACCATGCGCTTTCTTGGATGTGGACACCCCATGAAAGCAAAGCCGTTGCCATCGCGGTTCAGGCGACGGGCAGGTCGGGGCTGCTTCCAAGCGAACGGTCCGCATTCCGGCATAATTGACATGCCACCGGGAGAACCTAGATTGAGAGAGCATCGTTATAAGGTTTCCGATGCTTCCCCCAGCGGATCATGAGCTGCCCGCAATCAAAGCGAGTGAGGGATAATTCCAAATGGCCCAATTCAAATGGTTGCTACCGTTAATTTTGATTCTTTCTTTGACCGCCTGCACGGAAAGGTTTCGGACTTCCTTTGACGGTCGCATCGCCAAAACGGACGGACGCGTGGCCCTCGAGGCGGGCGGGCCTTACGACCTCTACTGGGAGACCAACGATATCATTATCAGCGGCACCTACCAGCGTGAAGGCGAGAGCCTTGATCTGAACGGACGCGTCAAGCTGCAAAGCCGGCTGGACAGCCTGCCCAACGTCTCCCGCATGTGGGTTCGAGTTCATTTTCTGGATGCCGAAGGCGTTATCGTGTCCACCCACCGACTGTGGACCGCACTGGGAGACGGCGGTATGGGCGGGAAGGATTTTTTTATCAATTGGGACTTCAACCGGAGTTTTACGATGCCGTCAGCGACCTACGCCATGAACTTCAGCTACGACGGTACCGTGCGGGACAGCAGCAGCAGCGACGATGGTGGTGGTGGCATGGGCAGACCGGGCGGCAGTGTCGGCATCGATTTCTGGCGGACGCCCTGACGTCCGATCATTAGCATCATCCCGTGACCCTTGGCCACAAGACCCGCGCGCATGCATCAGCGTGTCGCCATAAGGATTCGACAAACAGCACGGGATTCTGAGGGCTACCAATCACCACCGGCATAAGCGCCTGAATACTTCATCCCCCCTTTGGGGCGATCATCCGCTTAGACCCCCTGAGCCCCTCCCCACCAAAGCCCCTTAGGTAGGCAAGGCACGTCGGCGTAATGGAATCTTGCTTTTTATTCGGCGTCCATAATAATTTCGCCAATGGCGCGCAACGGCAATAGATCTGCAAGACTAAAGACAAACATTGGATCGTACCGTCCTGGTACTGACTCCCCGTCATCACAACCGTAAAGGAGGCCTCATGAAAAAATCGTTCGGTGCCCAAACCATGGCTTTTCCCAATCCCGTCTGGTGTATCGGGTCCTACGACACCGGGGACCGACCGAACCTGATGACCGTGGCCTGGGGCGGGATCTGCTGCTCCAAACCGCCGGCCGTCACCATATCCCTGCGCAAGGCCACCTACACTTACGGCAATCTCATGGCGCGCAAGGCCTACACGGTCAATGTCCCTTCGGTCAAATACGTCACCGAAGCCGATTATGTGGGGATCGCCTCCGGGAAGAAAACGGACAAGTTCAAGACCACCGGGCTAACGCCCGTAAAGAGCGACCTGGTGGATGCCCCCTATGTGGCCGAGTTTCCCATGGTGCTGGAATGCAAGGTGATTCACACCTTTGAAATCGGTCTGCATACCCAGTTCATCGGTGAGATCGTGGATGTCAAGGTCGACCAGAGCGCGCTCGATGAGGCCGGCCAGCCGGACATGGCCCAAATCGCGCCCATTGTCTATGGTAGTCAGGTGCAAACCTATCACCGGGTTGCCGAAGAGATCGGCAAGGCCTTTCACATCGGCAAAGCGCTTCGTTAACGCCGGACGCAAACCAGCGCACCAGACATGATAGGCTGGCAACTCCGACACGGAATTGCGCTGGGATGCAGACCCATCCAGCATCGAAGCATATTATTAGACGACGCACCCATCTGAAAGGATCAATACCATGGCCAGAAAAACCAAACGCGACATCGAAAAAGCGTATACCACCAAACAGATGATCGCCAAACTGCGACGCTTGGCCGACTGCCTCGAGCAGAACAAACCGTTTAAAATCCAGATCGCCGGTGAACGGCTCACCATTCCGGCCCGGGCGATATTCAATATCGAACATGAACGGGAGGGCAACAGCGAGGAAGTCGAATTCCAGTTTAAATGGGACCTGGAGTAGAGGCTAAGCCATCCTGGGTTTGGCTAGAATCACGGCGAACATCATATCGCGGCCCAGGGCGGGCTTGTTGGCACTGCTCAGCATGACCGCGGTGATCATAATGACCGATAGCGTCAGGATCAGCGTGCCATAGGGCTCGCCCAACTTGATCGCCAGGCAGTCGGCATGATGGACCACGCGGAAGGAAAGCCAGAGCATGGCCGGAAAGAGCCAGCCGAACAGGAGCAGGGGCGTCAACCAGTCGGACATCGCGGCCAGCCACCCGGCGCCCACCGAAAAGAATACCGCCAGAGTGATCATCCCGACGATCAGGCCGGCCTCTTCTTTGATCAGGCTCCCGGCCGAATGATTTCTTGATTGGAATGATGTTCACCAGCGTCAGGGTCGAATACAATGACATGATCGTGGCCATCGAATCAGAGGCTTCGGCCATCACACGGCTTTACCATGCCATGGGCCGAAAGGGCGGGGAAAGACTTGATGCGGCCCGGAAGCATTTGGCCGAATACGTTCGCTTTGTGGTCAATGTGCAATGGCCTGCCCTGCGGGAATTACGGTTTGCGCCGAGCAAGCCTGGACTTCATGGGCGCGACGTCTTAGATCGCGTCTGGGACTCGCTCGACGAGGTCGATTATACGCCCGGTGACCTCAACCTTAAGGAACTCCTTGACCAGGTTGAAGATTTCCGGATGCAAAGGCTGTTTGACGCCATCTTTGTTATTATTCATCGAAAAATGACTTTCCCCGAAGCCATTAAATATCACTCTTAATCACCGATTGAACCCCAGGGTTCACCTTGACAAAATCATCAGTGATGTATAATCCTAATGTATACATATTGGAGGTGCTGTATGGTCAGGACCCAAATATACCTAACCGATCGGCAACGTGCTGAGCTGGCTTCGATTTCGAAAACCTTGGGAAAGAAGCAAAGTGAACTCATTCGCGAGGCTGTTGATCGATTCATTGACGCCGCAGGCGACAGACGGCGAGAAATGGCCTTGAGGGAGGCAGCCGGGATTTGGAAGGATCGAACCGACCTTCCTGACTTCAGGTCGTTACGAACCGGATGGGATCGACGCTAACCATGGCCAGGCCGCTTCTAGTTGACACGGATGTTCTAATTGATTTTTTTAGAGGCTACAACAAAGCCGTGGCTTTTGTAAGCCGGTATTCATCGAATATTGTTCTATCTTCCATCGTTGTTGCCGAATTGTATGCCGGCGTAAAAGCTGATTCGGAATTAGACGTCCTTGCAAACTTTATCTCCCTTTTTCGGATTATTCCGGTAACGCCCGAAATAGCAAGAACCGGTGGGCTTTACAAACGCACCTATGGTAAATCGCATGGCGTGGGTCTCGCAGACGCCATCATGGCGGCCACATGTAAAGTAGAAAAGGCCGAATTAAAGACTCTCAATATAAAGCATTACCCGATGCTAAAAGGTCTCAAACCCGCCTACAGGAAATAATGGGGGTTAAATGGTCAATGCGGATCTTGATAAACCCGCCCACGTAAGGCGGAGGATATCCGTCTGCTCCGGCGCGCTTCTATCAGCGCTGTCCTTGACGCTCTTCTTTATCGCCGCGCAGGCAACATTTGGTGTCCAGCCCGCATCGGCAGGATCACACTATGGCATCCTTGGAAGCCAGGCCCCAGCGTTGGATCTGGACACCTGGATCGACGGCCGAGGGGAAAAAATGGCGCCCATCCATCTTGGCGCCTATTGCGGCAAGGTCATCTACAATGATTTCCACATCGCTGTGGACCAGGCCATAGCCCTGATTCAAAAGCTGATTGCCAT
>JASFTA010000133.1:0-5447 GCA_050114115.1 Desulfobacterales bacterium
CTTTATTGTTTTAATGGCGGGAGCGACGAGACTCGAACTCGCGACCTCCGGCGTGACAGGCCGGCGTTCTAACCAAACTGAACTACGCCCCCGAAAATGGAGATTTCGGATATAAACTGATTCCTGTATGCGGTCAACAAAAAAAATGGTGGGCGGAACAGGGCTTGAACCTGTGACCCTCGGCTTGTAAGGCCGATGCTCTCCCAACTGAGCTACCCGCCCACAAAAACGGATGGACTAGGTACTTTAATCCTCCCCCGGGTGTCAAGCGAAATCCCGCAAACCGTCGGCTGCGGGTTACCCTTCGGAATAGGCCGCCGCCTTCAGTTCAACGGGGCGGTTTTATTTCCGGCCTTGGGTTCTTCGACCATGGCCAGGGGGACATCAACCTCCTTGAAGAGCCGCTCATCGGCCCCCACGATCAGGGCATGGGTCAGGACCTCGTCCATATGCTCCACGGTGACGATATCCAGATCGCGGGCAATGGTCTTGGGAATGTCCTTGAGGTCCTTCTCGTTTTCCATTGGAATCAGGATTTTCTTGATGCCGCCCCGGTGGGCCGCGATGACTTTTTCCTTCAAGCCCCCGATGGGCAGCACCCGGCCGCGCAGCGTGATTTCACCGGTCATGGCGATGTCGCGATGCACCGGATGTTTGGTGAGCGCCGAGACGATGGAGGTACACATGGCGATACCGGCCGAAGGGCCGTCCTTGGGGATCGCGCCTTCGGGGATGTGGATATGCAGATCGAGCTTTTTGTAAAACTTGTCGTCGATCAGCAGGTTGTTGGCCCTTGAGCGCACGTAGCTGACCGCCGCCTGGGCCGACTCCTTCATGACCTCGCCCAGCTTGCCGGTAACGCTGACATGGCCCTTGCCCGGCATGGTGAGGGTTTCGACGATCAGCAGTTCGCCGCCCACCTGGGTCCAGGCCAGTCCGGTGACCATGCCGACCTGATCCTTGTCTTCGATCTGGTCCTGTTTGAAGCGCGCCGGCCCCAGGTATTTGGGAATCGACTGGGCGGTGACCCGGTAGCGGCCATTGCCCTCGGCCTTGACCACCTGCTTGGCGATCTTGCGGCAGATGGAGGCGATTTCACGCTCCAGGTTGCGCACGCCGGCCTCGCGGGTGTAGCGGCGGATAATGGTCAGGATGGCGTTCTTGGAATAACGGATGTCCTTGTCCTGGAGGCCGTTGGCCTCGATCTGCTTGGCCACCAGAAATTCCTTGGCGATGTTGTATTTCTCGTACTCGGTATAGCCCGGCAGGCGGATGATCTCCATGCGGTCCTGCAGGGGCAGGGGAATATCCGGCAGGGTATTGGCCGTGGTGATGAAGAGGATATCCGAAAGGTCGTAGTCCACGTCCAGATAGTGATCGTTGAAGCTGTAGTTCTGCTCCGGGTCGAGGACTTCGAGCAGGGCCGCGGAAGGATCGCCGCGGAAATCCATGCTCATCTTGTCGACCTCGTCCAGACAGAAAACCGGATTGTTGACGCCGACCTTTTTAAGCGACTGGATGATCTTGCCCGGCAGGGCCCCGATGTAGGTCCGGCGATGGCCGCGGATCTCAGCCTCGTCGCGCACCCCGCCCAGGGACAGGCGAACATATTTGCGGCCCGTGGCCCGGGCCACCGACTTGGCCAGCGAGGTCTTGCCCACGCCCGGCGGGCCCACCAGGCAAAGAATCGGACCCCGGACCTTCTGGGTCAGGGCCTGGACGGCCAGGTATTCGATGATGCGTTCCTTGGGTTTCTTGAGGCCATAGTGATCTTCATCCAGGATGGTCTCGGCGGCCTCCAGATCCTGATTGATCTCGCTCTGTTCCTGCCAGGGCAGGCTGAGCAGCCAGTCGATATAATTGCGCACCACCGTTGCTTCGGCCGACATGGGCGTCATCATCTTGAGCTTGCGAAACTCCTGCTTGACCTTTTCGGCGGCCTCTTCGGACATCTTCTTTTCGGTGATGCGTTTCTCGAGCTCATCCAGCTCTTCGCTGGGATCGTCTTCGGTGCCCATTTCCTTCTTGATCGCGCGCATCTGCTCGTTCAGGTAATACTGGCGCTGGGTTTTTTCCATCTGGTCCTTGACCCGGCCCTTGATCCGCTGATCCATGCGGGCGACCTCGATTTCCATGCGGATCAGGCTCACCAGCTGGGAAACCCGTTCCGCCGGCGAAACCGTTTCCAGCAGCCGCTGCTTGTCTTCGACCTTGAACGCGAAGTGGGCCGCCACGGTATCCGCCAGTTTGGACGGCTCGGTGATTTCGGCCACGCTCTCGATCAATTCCTTGGAAATGCTCTTATTGATCTTGGCATATTCCTCGAAACCCTCGAAAACCGAGCGGCACAGGGCCTTGGCTTCGATATCATCGACCGGCAGGGCCGGCAGGGGTTCGAGGGCGACTTTGAAAAAATCTTCCTCCTCCAGGAACTGAACGACCTTGGCCCGGGCTTCGCCTTCTACCAGCGCCTTGACGGTGCCGTCCGGCAGTTTGAGCAACTGCAGGACCTTGCCAATGGTGCCGACCCGGTTGATGTCATTTTCCTCGGGGCTGTCGACCCCGGCCTTGATCTGGGTGGCCAGGAAAACCCGCTTGTTTTTGCCCATGGCATCCGAGAGCGCATTCACGGATTTGGTGCGTCCCACGAACAGCGGCGCCACCATATGCGGAAACACCACAATATCCCGCAGCGGTAAAAGCGGCAGTTGGGTTTGGGTCGAATCGATATCGTCTCGGAACATTTTGGGGATATTCACCATGAATTTCCTCTTTCTGATCAGCGATCAGGCATATACCGGCAGTGATTGTTCGCCGGTAATTGTTTTTAGGTTGGGCTCGGACAGTCGCCGTTGCGATGATCCTGCGACGGGGACTACCCGTAAAATAGTTTGAATTCACTTAGATTTCAAGTGTCGCGCCCTCCTTTTCAAACACTTGCGGCAATCGGCAGTGCAATCGCCAAGCGGCGGGCGGGCGCAGCGGACCGGGAGCTTTCAGGAATCATCAACAAGGATGTGGCCGTTTCGCGGGTCCACATAAATCGGCCCATGGCGGGCGTGATCACCACGCTGGCCATGGGCGCTCGAGTGCTTTTAAGGCTGGATCAGGCCTGTTTTTTGTTTTTGGTCTGGTCGAACAGGAGGATCGGGGCCTCCTTTTTCAGGACGACGTCTTCACTGACCACACACTCCTTGACATTGTCGACCGACGGCAGTTCGTACATGATATCGAGCAGGGCGCTTTCCAGGATGGCCCGCAGCCCCCGCGCACCGGACTTGCGTTTGATGGCTTCCTGGGCAATGGCCGTGAGCGCGCTGTCGGTAAAGCGCAGGTTGGCGCCCTCAATTTCGAAAAGCTGGCGATACTGTTTGACCAGGGCATTTTTGGGCTCGGTCAGGATGCGCACCAGCGACTCTTCGTTCAACTCACCCAAGGTGGCGATTACCGGCAATCGCCCCAGAAATTCGGGAATCAGGCCGAACTTGATCAGATCTTCGGGATGGACGTCCAGCAGCATCTCGCCAACGCTCTTTTCGGAAGGTTTGACGATTTCCGCTCCGAAGCCCATCATTTTGGATCCCTGACGGCGCTGGATGATTTTTTCCAAACCGGTAAAGGTGCCGCCACAGATAAAAAGGATGTTGGAGGTGTCGACCTTGACGAAATCCTGCTGGGGATGTTTGCGCCCGCCCTTGGGCGGCACGCTTGCCGTGGTGCCCTCGATGATCTTCAACAGCGCCTGCTGGACGCCCTCGCCGGAAACGTCGCGCGTGATGGAGGGGTTGTCGCCCTTGCTGGCGATTTTGTCGATTTCGTCAATATAGACGATCCCCTTCTTGGCCCGTTCGACATCGTAGTCGGCATTCTGCAAAAGGGCCAGAATGATGTTCTCGACGTCCTCGCCCACGTAGCCGGCTTCGGTCAGGCTGGTGGCATCGGCAATCGTGAAGGGCACGTTCAGAAAGCGCGCCAGGGTCTGGGCCAGCAGGGTCTTGCCGCAGCCGGTGGGCCCGATCAAGAGGATATTGCTTTTTTGAATCTCGACCTCCCCGGTTTTGAGGGAGGAGTTCAACCGCTTGTAATGATTGTAAACCGCCACGGCCAGGATACGTTTGGCCGCTTCCTGCTCGATGACATACTCGTCCAGTTGGGTCTTGATTTCCTTGGGCACCAGCAGGTTCTCGAGCGCATCCGCTTCTTTTTCGCTTTCCTCTTCGATGATCTCGCTGCAAAGCTGGATGCACTCGTCGCAAATATAAACGGCCGGTCCGGCAATCAGTTTGTTGACTTCCTTCTGGCTTTTACCGCAGAACGAGCAGAACAGATTGTCGTTGTCATCTTTTTTATTCGTCATCTTGGCCCTCCGGGGACGCGTCGTCGCCGCCGATGTCGTCCCGGCTGGTAATCACGTGATCCACGATACCGTAAGTTTGCGCTTCGGTTCCGGACATAAAATAGTCGCGGTCCGTATCCTCTTGAATCTGCTCGATGGGCTTGCCGGAGTGGCTGGCCAGGATCCGGTTCAGATCCCCTTTCATCCGCAGCATTTCCTTGGCATGGATCTCCACATCCGAGGCCTGCCCCTGGAAACCGCCCATGGGCTGATGGATCATGATCCGCGCGTTGGGCAGCGAGTAGCGCTTGCCCGCCGTACCGGCCGCAAGCAGGATGGCGCCCATACTGGCGGCCTGACCGATGCAAACCGTTGCAATGTCTGGCTTAACATACTGCATCGTGTCATACACGGCAAGACCGGAGGTCACGATTCCGCCGGGGGAGTTGATGTAAAAATTGATGTCCTTTTCGGGATCGTCGGATTCCAGAAAAAGCAACTGGGCAATGATCAGATTGGCCACCTCGTCGTTCATCGCCGATCCCAGGAAAATAATGCGGTCTTTGAGAAGCCGGGAATAGATGTCGTAGGCCCGCTCACCTCGACTGCTCTGCTCGATAACCATGGGAATGAGTGCCACGTTCGACTCTCCTTATTGTATTGTCCAATTATCCGCCTGAAAAACTGACCCTGTCAAGGAGGAAAGCCTTATCCGTACCAAGGCCCTTGGATGGCAGGAAATCCATTTTAAACGGGCGGCGGGCGTCAAAAACAAGAGCGCCGGACTAATCGGCCGGTTTGGCGTCCACCGGCTTTTCCAGTTCCGGCTCAACTTCCTCGATCGAACTTTTTTCAATAATAAGGTTAATCGCCTGCTTTTCAAGTAAGGTGTGTTTGAAGACGTCCACCCGGTCCGGATACTGGGCATAGAACTGTTTGATCATGTCCACCGGCTGGTTGAAGCTGTCGGCCATTTCCTGGTAGCCCTTTTCAAGGTCCTCGTCGGACAGTTCCATGCCCTCCTGATCGATGATCTGGCCCAGGAGCAGGTGGCGTTTGACCTGCTTGACCGCCGTATCGCGATATTTTTCCTCCAGGGCCTCCTTGGTCA
>JASFTA010000134.1:0-5446 GCA_050114115.1 Desulfobacterales bacterium
CGAACCAGCGGCAACCGCACCAGATCAGAACCCCGATCAGATTCCCGAGCAAATTCCGGTGGGCAATTCCATATTGGCCATACCGGCAAACGACGGACAGGAGACGCAGGGTGGCCAAGAAGAATAGTTTATCGATTATCGACGACGGTTTTGCGGTTGAAGGCACCATGGAGTTTTCCGGCGAGCTGCTGATCCGTGGACGCTTGAGCGGTAAAGTGGCCGGCGACACCGTTACCATCGCCGAGGAAGGCACGGTCAACGCTGATATGCAGATCAAACGCATGACAGTCGGCGGCCGCTTCGACGGTGAGGTTAAAGTAGAGGAAGAGCTGGTGGTCTTGCCGAACGGGCACTGCCGGGGCAAAGTGATCTGTAAGAACCTGGTCGTTCAGGAAGGCGGCATTCTCAATGCCGATGTCAGTCACTTGGGCCGTCCCGGCGCCTATCGTGAGAGGAAAATTTCGGTGCCGGCCAAGGATGTGATCGATTTGTAAGGGGAGACCGGCGGGCGGCAATCCACCCGTCGGCCCGTGCCCGCCGTTTAACCGCTGTTGAAAAACGATGATGCTTGGCCGCGGCCTTAAAACCCTCCTCAAAATGCTCATTTCTTGCATCTAACTGGGCTTTATCGTTGGATTCTGCCTTGTCTGGCCTGCGCTCATAGCGTTTTTCAACAACCTGTTCGGCCAAGCCCGGTTTGAACGGATCAAGATGCGGCGGACGCTTCAAATTGATGGATAATGCCCTCCAATGCGTCCGGTGAAACTTTGAAGTTGGCGAAGGTCAGGTCACGGAAGCGAAGGTCGAGCGTTTGCCGCATGGTCTCGAAGATGTGCAGGTAGTTCGTGAGGATGCGCCGGGCCCAGGGCAGTTGCAGTTGAGCGGCCGCGGCCCGGATGGCCTCCGGCGGCCCCTCGATCTCGACGAAATCGCCGTAGGGTAGTTGATCGATACAAATCAGGGCGTCTGACAATCGGAAAACCTCGCGTCTTTTTTCATACATCTGGACGCATTCCAAGCCGATGGCCCCCAGAATTTGGTGCATGCGCTCGAAGTCCTCCACAATCACCTCGAATTCGTCATACACTTTGTATTCCCCCTGGCCCTCCTCACGAGGGCGTTTGAAGGTCAGGCGGGCGCGTTGGTCCTGGCGCAGGCGCAGCAGGCATTGACGGTTCAGCAGGCTGCCCCGGCGATCATCATAGCGGCGGTTGGTTTCAAAAGTTTCCCCCTGCGAGGCGGCGCCCTGCGCGATCAGCCGGTCGCGCAATGCCGAGCGGTTGGGGAGATGAAACTTGACTTCGATTTCGATTTGATCAGCGTGCATGGGCACGGAACCTTTCGCCAAGGGTTGATCAGGCTATAGGCAAATTGGATGCGCAAGTCAAACAAGGGGGGCCGGCAAACGGCATCGGCGTGAATGCGCGCGGGGCATCAAATTTTTATTGACAGACATGATTAAATCCATTATCAGTCTATGTTTCTAAAATTGATAGGAGTGGCGAAAGTGAAAAAGTACACGGTGATGGCGAAGGACGCCGACAATAAGGGTAAATGGTATGTGATCGACGCCGAAGGGGCTGTCCTTGGGCGCCTGGCGACCAAGGTGGCCAGCCATTTGCGGGGAAAATTCAACCCGGCCTTTACGCCGCATGTCGATACCGGGGACTGGGTGGTGGTCGTCAATGCCGACAAAGTAACCCTGACCGGCCGAAAATGGGAACAGAAAACGTATTATCGTCACAGCGGCTACATCGGTGGATTAAAATCCATCACGGCCCGCAAGCTCTGGGAAAAACGTCCCGAAGACCTCGTCCGCTTTGCGGTCAAAGGTATGCTGCCCAAAAACCGTTTGGGTCGCAAGATGTTCAAAAAGCTCAAAGTCTATAGCGGCAGCGAGCATCCCCATGAGGCCCAGCAGCCTGAAAAAGTGGCGGTTTAACCGAGGCATTCAACAAAAACGCGCAATCAGGGATTTAGACAAACATGGAAAACACATTCTACGCCACGGGCAGACGCAAGACAGCCGTGGCCCGTACCTGGTTGAAACCCGGCAGCGGCAATATTGTCATCAACGATCGACCGGTGGATGACTATTTCCGGGTGGAGACGGCCAAAGCGGATATGTATCAGCCGCTGGTCCTGACCAACACCACGACCGCCTATGATATCCGCGTGCGGGTGGTAGGGGGCGGTATTTCGGGGCAGGCCGGCGCCATTCGTCACGGCATCACCCGTGCCCTTATCGAAGCCAATCCCGATTTCCGCGGTCCCCTCAAAAAAGCCGGTTTCGTCAAGCGTGACGCCCGGGCCAAAGAGCGCAAAAAATACGGCCAGCGCGGTGCGCGGGCCCGTTTTCAATTCTCCAAACGCTAAACGCCCAATTTGGGTTGTCAGAGAGAGAGGGCGCCGGTCCTCTCTCTTTTTTTTGAACAGGTGCGTAAAACATCCGATATCGGCGTTATGCTTCAATCCTCGTCACTGCGGCGCACCGGCGTACGCCTCTTTCCTCCGATTTTGCAAGCCTTGATCTCGAATGTTTTACGAAACTGATCTGAATTAGGTTTTCTACACGCTTTCGTTTTTTCGATAACGCCTTAATGCCGCTCGGTGATGCCATGGACCAATGCCGTGGCGCGGCCTCATCCACTTTCCCGTCGTACCGCATTCTTCCACCTCCTTGGGCCTCATTCCGTCACCTGCCCCTTCTTTTTACATATTGATTTGTAAAAAAATAAACACATGAAAACATTGTGAAATTATAAAATTTTACGAAAGTAAAATTTTATGTTGACAAGTTTTCACTTTCTCGACTAAAAAAGTCGAGAAATTTCCCGACTAAATAAGTCAAGAAAGCAGGCGGATGTTCCTCACCCAGCGAAATCAATATGCCCTCCGCGCCATTGTTGAGCTTGCCAGACGGGTCGGAACGGGGCCGGTCAAGGTCTCCGAAATTGCCAAGGCGCAGGCGATTCCCTTGAGATTTCTGGAAGTTATCCTTGGACAACTCAAAGGCAGCGGTCTGGTCGATGCCAAACGCGGTTATTACGGCGGTTATTTCCTCCTGCGCCAGCCGGAGGAAATAACCGTCGGCAGCATTATCCGGTTTCTTCAAGGCGACCCCGATCTTACCGAATGCCAGAGTTGTATCTCCAAAATGCAGTGTCCCTTTGAGAAAGATTGTGCTTTCGCCTCCCTGTGGACGCGGGTGAACGAGGCGGTGTTCAATATATTCGACGAGACGACCATCAAGGACCTGGTGCCGGATGACCCGATCGCCAGATCCTGATGTCATTTTTATACATACCAGGGAACATTGATAAGGAAACAGAACATGGAGAAGGGAAAGAGGCTTCTGAAAGGTACCGGGATTGTTGCTGTTTTGGTCGCTGTTCTGATCTCCGGCGCCGTTGTCTGGGCAGTTGAAAGGCGTACCGCGGCAGGGGCCGAGCTTCGCGCCGATCTGATCGCCATCGATGCACTCGAACAATTTGGCCGTACGCAGCGGCCCACGGTGGTCTATCGGCACGACCTGCACACCGAGGCGCTCATGAAGCAGGGCAAGGACTGCTCCGCCTGCCATTTGAAGGACGAAAAGGGGCGGATGTCGCCCAAATACATGCGCCTCAAGGACGTGGACCGGAAGAGCACCATGCTGGTCTACCACGACAACTGTATCGCCTGTCACAACGAAATCATGTCCACTGGTGAAAAAAGCGGCCCGGTGACCTGCGGCGGCTGCCACGCCAAAGTGCCCACGGTGGCCTCCAACTGGCAGGATATCGGCCTGGACAAATCCCTGCACTACCGCCACACCAAGAAGCTCAACAACGAATGCAAGCTCTGCCACCACGAGTACGATGAAAAGGCCAAAAAACTGGTCTACGTGGAGGGCAAGGAAGGCGCTTGCGTCTACTGCCACAAGGACCAGACCGAGGAAAACCGCATTTCCAACCGCGAGGCCTCGCACGCGGCCTGCATCAGCTGCCATCAGGAGACCAAGGCCAAAAACCCCAAAGCCGAGGCCGGTCCCGTCCAATGTAGCAACTGCCACGATCCCGATAAGCAGCTCGAAATCGCGGTGGTGGAAGACGTGCCCCGCATGAAACGCAACCAGCCCGACACGCTGTTTGTCAAGACCGGTGTTAAATCCGCCCTGACACCCGAGGGCGCCCTGCAGACCAAGGCGGTGCCTTTCAATCACAAAGTCCATGAGGGCGCCAATAACTCCTGCCGTGTGTGCCATCATGCCAGCTTGGGGTCCTGTGCCGAGTGCCACACGGTCAACGGCGCCAAGGAGGGCAATTACATCAAGCTCAGCACGGCCATGCATCAGGTCGGCGCGGAGTCCAGCTGTATCGGATGCCACACCAAAGCCACGGATGATAAAAATTGTGCCGGCTGCCACGTTTTCATACGCAAGGGGCTCCAACAGGACACGGCTTCCTGCCTGGCCTGCCACATGGAAGGCGCGCCGTCGGGCGCCGAGATCAAAGGAACACCTGAGGAGAACGCCATGGCCGCCGCGCTGCTGAACGCGCGCGTTCCGGTGCAGGGAACCTATGCCGACAAAGATATCCCCGACAAGGTGATCATCAACAAGCTGCAGAAACAATATCAGGCCGTGGAAATGCCGCATCGCAAAATGGTCAAGGCCCTGGTCAAGGGCATCGGCGACAACAAAATCGCGGCTTACTATCATGCGGACAAGGGTACGGTCTGCCAGGGCTGCCACCACCACAGCATCCCTTCCAAGAAACCGCCGCAGTGTGCCAGCTGCCATGGCAAACCCTTCATGGAGAATCAGCCGCATACCCCCGGACTGCTCGGCGCCTACCATATTCAGTGCATGGGTTGCCACGCCGAAATGGGTCTTGAAAAACTTGCGGCCTGCACGGAATGCCACAAGGAGAAATAATTTAAACCCGGTGCAACTGCTTAAGGAATGAACATGGCCATATCACGGAGAAAATTTTTGGGTTGGATGGGCGCAGCAGGCCTGGGAGCCACGGTCGGCAAATCCGCGCATGCTGCATCGAACAAACATTTCGAAGGCTTCCCGGATAGTATGGGAGTGCTGCACGACGTGGTGCGCTGCGTGGGCTGCCGCTCCTGCGAAGCAGCCTGCAACAGCGTCAACCAGCTGCCGCCCCCGGAGGAACCCTTCAAGGATCTGACGGTGCTGGATCAGAAGCGGCGCACCGACGCCAAGACCTATACCGTCGTCAACCGCTTCGAAACCGCCGCCAAGAAGCAGCCGCCCCTTTACGTGAAAGACCAGTGCAACCACTGCCTGGAGCCGGCCTGCGCCTCGGCCTGTTTCGTCAAGGCCTTCACCAAGACCAAAGAGGGGGCGGTGATCTACGACGAATCGGTCTGCGTCGGCTGCCGCTACTGCATGATCGCCTGCCCGTTCGAGATTCCCACCTATGAATACGACAAGGCG
>JASFTA010000135.1:0-5420 GCA_050114115.1 Desulfobacterales bacterium
CCACCATCCCGGGCGGCGGCCGCAAAATGCGGGTTGACCTCCATCAGTCGATCGTTGTCCATGACGTTGCGAACGAAACTCAGGGCAAAAAGCGGCTCGATGCCGCTGGAGCAGCCGGCGATGATGCTCAGGGTGCCGGTGGGGGCGATGGTTGTGGTGGTGGCGTTGCGCAGAGGGCCTTCATTGCTGTGCCGATAGATGCTTTTTTCGAAATTCGGAAAAGGTCCGCGCTCGGCGGCCAGTTGACGCGAAGCGTTGCGGGCCTCCTCTTGGATGGCGCGCATGACCTCCTCGGCCGTTTTCAGGGCCTGCTCGGAGCTATACGGGATGTCGAGCTGGTAGAGCATGTCGGCAAAGCCCATAACGCCCAGTCCGATTTTGCGGTTACCTTTGACCATGGCGTCGATTTCCGGCAGGGGGTAGCGTGAGCGGTCAATGGTATTGTCCAGAAAGCGAACCGCCAAATGCACGGTTTCCTTCAATTCATCGAAATCGATGATCGCGGCGTTGCCTTCCTTGATGACGAACTTGGCCAGGTTGATGGAACCGAGGTTGCAGGCTTCATTGGGCAGCAGGGGCTGCTCGCCACAGGGGTTCGTGCTCTCGATATCGCCCAGTTCGGGGGTCGGGTTGTCCCGGTTCAGGCGGTCCAGAAAAATGATGCCGGGGTCACCATTGTCCCAGGCTTGTTCCACCAGGGTGTCATAGACCGCGCGGGCGTTAAGGCTGCCGGTGGCGCTGCCGTTGCGCGGGTCGATCAGCTCGTAATCGGTTCCTTTGGCCACGGCCTGCATAAATTTGGCGGTTACCCCCACGGAAATATTGAAGTTGTTGAGGGTTCCATCTTCCTTCTTACAGTGGATGAATTCCAGGATGTCGGGATGATCCACCCGCAGGATGGCCATGTTGGCGCCCCGCCGGGTACCGCCCTGCTTGACCTGCTCGGTGGCCGTGTTGAAAATTTTCATGAAGGATACCGGCCCGGAGGCGACCCCGCCGGTGGTGCCGACCCGGCTGTCTTTGGGGCGCAGTCGCGAGAAGGAAAAACCGGTGCCGCCGCCCGATTTGTGGATCAAGGCGGAGTTGTGCAGCGAGGTGAAGATGCCCTCCATGCTGTCTTCGATGGGAAGGACAAAGCAGGCCGCCAGTTGGCCCAGCCGCCGCCCGGCGTTCATCAGCGTCGGTGAATTGGGCAGGAAGCGGAAATTGGTCATCAGGTCATAGAAGACCTCGGTGAATTCCTCAATGCGTTCGGCCTGGCCGTATTGTTTTTCGGCCTGGGCAATGTGGCGGGCCACGCGCCGAAACATTTTTTCAGGGCTTTCGATAACCTTGCCCTGGGGGTCTTTCTTGAGGTAGCGCCGCTCCAGGACGGTGCGGGCATTACCGCTCAGGGGCGGTGCTTTGCGTTTGAAGATGGAGACATCCAGGCGGACCGGGTCGGAGGGGTCCAGTCCGAACTCCTTTAGCTTTTCATCGATCATCTTCTCGATGGTTGAAAGGTTGACGGTGCGGGTATCGATTTGATCCAGCTGTTCACGCAGATGGCGGCTGATATGCATGGCCGTATCCGTGTTGACCGCTTTTCCACGGGTCAATAGATCGGTGAACCGGTGATCGTCCCAGCGATGGGTCGACAGATCCAGTCGACCGTCCTTGGTAAGAATGAATTTGCATCGATCGCCCATACAGCCTCCAACTTGTAATTCATACCGCCGCCGGCCAACGGATGGCCACCTCGGTCGTTTTGTTTTCAATCTCTCAGGGTGAAGTGACAATAACGTCGCTTCGGCGGTTTTCTCATTCTTAATTCGAGGAAACCGTCGGCACAAATAAATGAAATAACTTCAGATACCCGGTGAATGTGGCAGAAGATTGGGGCCACGCCGAAAGCACCAGCGACGAAGTTTCATCTCTCATACAACATATTGTGTGTCAAGATTTAATTGGCCCAACATAACGGAGAAAATAAGGATCAAATGCTTCGATTGCAAAAAGGCTTATAAAATCGACCTGATGCTTGGCCACGCACCAAGGGACTTGGCAGGGGATTGATTCTGTGATATCGATTTGCGCGGATGCGGTTCCCTTAGAGGACCGCTATGTTCGCACGAAAGACGAAAGGAGATCCCCTCGATGAAGATTCGTGACTATTCGCTCCTTGCGCTGGTCGTACTCTGCGGTGTTCTCTTGCAGGTACTACTGGTGGCGGCTTCCAACAAGGAAACGCCCGTTCGGGCGGCGGAAGAGTTTACGCGCGCCTTTTTCAAGCTTGATCCGGCCATGACGGAGCGCATGTGTGCCGATCTTGCCGCCGATACGGCGGCCGTGGACCAGCTCATCCACAGCGTCGCTGAACGGGCACGCGCCCGAGGGTTTAGTCCCGGATACATGCGCATGCAGCTTTTTCATGTGGAATCTTCGGTGGTGGCCCAGGACGCGCAGACCGCCCAGGTTCAAATCAATTCGGAAATGCGGCGCAGCATCCATCCGGCGTTTGCCTTTTTCGCCAAGATGTGGCGCCTGGGGGCTACTTATCATTTGGATGAAACCCTTGATCTGGTGAAAGAGGGTGACCGATGGAAGGTTTGCAACCACGATCTGCAAATTATCATGTAACTGGGGCCGCCTGGCCTAAAGCCGGGCTATTGGGGGCTGCGCGGCGGCCGCTTTGATCGACACCAAAAGGGAGACGCATTCCGTGCAATGTGCTCCCTTTTTATTTGAGACCATTGTCGTCCCGGATCGCGTTCGGGTCCGGTTCGCCGGACGGCCAGGAAATATGACCTCTCCCGAAACCAGTGAAATGGGTCTCGTTTATGCCATTTTACGGGACCACGCGCGCCAGATCGCCGACCGGCTGCCCACGCCCGATTTCTATCGTATCCATGCCCGGGAAATTGAACAATCGCAGGAAAATATGGCCGGTGACGCCCTGCTGGCGGACATGCGCGCGCTGGTGCGATCCACGATTGAAAACGATTTCGGCCATGGACTGGCGCACGCCCACAAAGTGGCCGAAGACGCCGGCGCGTTGGTCCTAATCGAATGTTGCCGCCACAAGTTGGATTCAGCATCGACCGCGCGCAAGCTTCTCGTCGTCCAAACGGCCGGGTTGCTGCACGATATGCGTCGCAAAGAAAAACAGCATGCCGCCGCCGGCGCCGCCTTCGCCCGGGACGTGCTGGCCGAATTCGCATTCACCCAACAGGAGGTCGCGGAGATCTGTTACGCCATTCGCAACCATGAAGCGTTCCAGCGCATCCAACCGCCACCCTCGAACCAGGCCGCGCTGGTATCCGACTGTCTGTATGATGCCGACAAATTTCGATGGGGTCCCGACAATTTTACCGATACCCTCTGGGATATGGTGACGTTCTATAATCCCCCGCTGTCGGCCTTTGTGGCGCGCTATCCCGGCGGTATGCAAAAACTGGAAGAAATCAAGGCCACCTTTCGCAGTTTGACGGGCCAACGTTATGGCCCCCAGATGATCGATTTCGGCATTGCGATCGGTCGGGCGCTGATGAACCGTATCCGGACCGAGTTTACCCATCTGCTCTAGCCGGGCGCCAATCGAATGATCAACGGAGAACAAACATATGAAATTCGGGCTCAATGTTTACCAGCGGATGGGGGCGTGGGTCCTGCCGCTTGTGGTGATGGCGGCGCTCACCGGCTGCCGCAGCACCTACTATGCCATGTGGGAGAGCGTCGGTAAGGAAAAGCGCCACCTGCTCAAAGACGAAGTGTCGGCCGCCCGGGAAGACCAGGCCCAGGCCTCGCAGGAGTTCAAGGACGCCCTCACGCGCGTCAAAGAGCTGACCGGTTTCCAGGGCGGTGACCTGGAGGATGGCTACCGCCGCCTCAAGGCGGATTTCGAGGACTGCCGGCACCGGGCGGACGTGATCGACGATCGCATCCGCAATGTGGAGCAGATTGCCGCCGATCTGTTTGGCGAGTGGGAAAACGAGATCGGCCAGATCACCAATCCGAATTTCCGCAGCAAGAGCCGCCAATCCCTGGCCCGCACGCGCGACCGTTACAAGCGTCTCCACCAGTCCATGGTCAAGGTCCGCAATCGCATGGATCCGGTGCTCACCCGCCTCAACGATTACGTGCTCTACCTCAAGCACAACCTCAACGCCCAGGCCGTGGGCGCTCTGGGGGCGGAAATGGCTTCGATTCAGACCGATGTGAATGTGTTGATCCGCGACATCGAGCGTTCCATTAGAGAAGCCGACGATTTTCTGCAAGTCATCGAGGGCTGAGGGCGCCAACCCGACGGCGCGGACATGATCTTCACCACCTTTCACCGCGGCGGCCCAACCGTTGTGTCCGCAAATCATGCGGGTTGAACCGCGTCAATCAGGAGAAAGACCATGGCGTTGAACCTGGAGGCCCTGGGCAAAACCCTCGGTCCGGTGACCAAAGACTACCATTGGAAAGATACCGTCCTCTACGCGCTGGGCGTGGGCGCCGGGTTTGAGGAAATCGATTACACCTACGAGAAGAACCTGAAGGTGCTGCCCAGCTTCGCGATCGCCGCGGTGTTCGATCTTTTCTTTCTTTTTGGCACCGAGGCCAATGTCGATCTGGCCGGCATCCTGCACGGCGAACAACAGCTCACCTTCCATCAACCGATCCCGGCGGAGGGCACCCTCAAAACCACCGGCAAGCTGACCCATTACTACGACAAAGGCAAAGACAAGGGGGCTTTGGTGGTGGGGGCCAGCGATACATGGCATTCCAACGGTAAGAAGTTATTCACCAGCCGGATGACCCTGTTTTCACGCCGGGACGGCGGTTTCGGCGGTGAAAACGCTCCCCCGCCGTCCATCGTAATGCCTGAGCGGGAGCCGGATTTCGTCGTCGCCGATGCGCCTTCCAAAGACCAGCCGCTGCTCTATAGGCTCTCGGGCGACGTCTTCGCCCTCCATGTGGATCAGGCCTTCGCCGCCCAATCCGGCTTTGCCAAGCCCATCATGCACGGGCTCTGCACCCACGGTTTCGCCTGCCGGGCGCTGATCAAAAGCCTCATGCCGGGCCGGCCCGAACGGGTGCGCCGGATGGACTGCCGATTCTCCAGGCCCCTTTATCCGGGGGAGCCGATCCAGACCCAGATCTGGAAAGACGGCGAAGGGCGGGCACTCTGGCGGGTGGTCAATGCCCAAACCGGTGCGGTCGTCATCGACCTGGGTGTCCTGGAATATGGGGACGTGCCCGCGCATCAGATCCGGTTCGACGACCGCGTGGCGATCGTCACGGGCGCCGGCGGCGGGCTGGGGCGGGCCTATGCCCTGGAATTGGCCCGGCGGGGGGCTCGGGTTCTGGTCAACGATTTCGGCGGGGCGCGCGACGGGGCGGGAAAGGGTTCGCCCGCCCCGGCGGCCAAGGTCGTGGCCGAAATTGAAGCCGCT
>JASFTA010000136.1:0-5417 GCA_050114115.1 Desulfobacterales bacterium
CGCCATCTACGTCTCCTACGCCGCCGGTTCCTGATGACTGTCGAGTGTCGGAGAGGCAACCAGGCGGCCCTCGAGATCGAAAACAAACAGACAGCCCGGGTTGACATACAGGGTGATCGCCGATCCGATCCGATAGGGATGGATACCGTCTTCCTGGGCCACCAGCCGGGTATCGGCGTGATTGAAGTGGATGAAGGTCTCCGACCCGTTGATCTCGGCCAGCTCGACCCGGGCCTGAATCTGGGCATCGCTGGCACCGGTCCGCGCCAGGACGAAATGATTAGAGCGGATGCCGAAAATATAGTCGCCGTCGGAAAGGCTTTGCATGTCACCTTCCAGCGGCACTTGAATATCCTGTCCCAAACAGGCCGTCTGGCCTTGCACGCGACCATTAAGATAATTGATCGGCGGATCACTGAAGACTTCCGCCACTTTGACGGTGGCCGGGCGGCGGTAAGCCGCTGCGGTGGTTCCGGTTTGCAGAACACGGCCCTCGTCGAGAACGGTCACGTTGCCGCCCAGCATCAGGGCTTCGGTCGGTTCGGTGGTGGTGTAGACGACGATCGCCTTGCGTTGGGAGAATATGTCCTGAAGTTCAACCCGCAGTTCTTCACGCAGTTTGTAGTCCAGGTTGACCAGGGGCTCGTCCAACAGCAGTAAATCCGCGTTTTTGACCATCGCGCGCGCAATGGCCGTGCGCTGCTGCTGGCCGCCGGACAGCTCGGCGGGCAGGCGCTCCAAAAGGTTATCGATCCTCAGCATCGCGGCGATTTCCCGCACCTGTCGGTCAATCTCGGATGTGGCCATACCAATGGTTTTCAGGGGCGAGGCAATGTTTTGGTAGACCGTCAGCGACGGATAGTTGATGAACAGCTGGTAGACCATCGCCACGCTGCGTTTACGCACCGACACGCCGGTGACGTCACGCCCATCGACGAGAATGCACCCCTGGGATGGTTTGTCCAGGCCCGCCATGATCCGCAGCAGGGAGGTTTTGCCGGCAAGGGTACGGCCCAGAATGACGTTGCGTGATCCGGTTTCGAAAGTGAGATTGATGTTTTTGAGGTGGGTTTCCCGGTTTACGATTTTATCAACATTCTCGAGCACCAGACTCATCAACTGTCTCCCGTGGCCTGCTTATAAATCGGTACACCGGCGTCGAACCGCCTGGTCGAGGTGGGGAAAATGCGATTGAACAATCAATCATGCGCATATCATTCGACTTTTGTTTTCACAAGTGAAAAATATACGACCATAGACTTGCGCATGAAACCATTTCGGCCATCAACCATCCGACGGCCGTGGGGGTTTTCCCCGAGATGGTGCGGTCTGCCCGCGTGTCACTTCAGCCACATGCAGTTCGACATCGGAGGCACCGAGGGCTTCCATCACCGACTCGACCGGCAGGCGGTCGGTAAACAGCCCGTCGATCTCGCCGATGCTGCCCAGCCGAACCATGGCGTTGCGCCCGAATTTGGTGTGATCGGCGGCCAGAAAAACCTTGCGTGAATTGTCGATGATAGCCCTGGCCGCCCGTACTTCACGGTAGTCGAAATCGAGCAGGGTACCATCCCAATCGATGCCGCTGATACCGATAATGCCATAATCCACACGAAACTGTTGTATAAAATCGATGGTCAGCGGGCCCACGATGCCGCCATCCCGCGGCCGCACGAGACCACCGGCCACGATGACCTCAAAGTTCTCATTACCTGCCAGAATCGAGGCGACATTGAGGCTATTGGTGATAACCCGCAACCGGTCATGGTCGCACAGACTCTTGGCGATTTCCTCGGTGGTTGTACCGATATTGATAAACAGGGAGGCATGATCCGGTATCTGGGCGGCGACCGACCGGGCGATGCGCTGCTTTTCACGGAGACACAGCACCTTGCGTTGCATATAGGCCACATTTTCGGTACTGGGCGGCACGCCCGCACCCCCGTGATAGCGATGGATGCTGCCTTCCTGGCTGAGGGCATTGATGTCCCGGCGGATGGTCTGGGGGGTGACCCCGAACTCCGAAGCCAGGTGCTCGATGGTCACAAAGCCCTTGGCGTTGACCCGCTGCTTGATCTTGGCATGCCGATCGCGTACCGGTCCGGTTTTGGCGCCGGCCGGGGTTGCGTTGCTTTCCCCCTCGTCTCGGATGCGACCGCTTTTCAGCCTCGCCGCCATTCGACACTGTCCTTCGTACAGATCAGATTTATATCAAGTTTTTCTAAAAAGAAAATATACGCACCGCAAATGTTGTAATACGAAAAATTACATGACATAAAATGGGAGCTGTGATAAATGATCAAGAATAGAATAGGCTTATTAACCCGTTTCTTGCGGCTATGGCACCGTAGCATTGCCCTCTTTTTTTCGCAAGTGAAAATTATTGGGTGCCATGGCCCCCTCATTGAGCTTTTGGCAACAACGGGAACCGGCCGAGGATTTGCCCTTGAAGACAGCGGTTCTCATCATCGGAGGCGGTGTGACCGGCACCGGTCTGGCACGCGATCTGGCCCTGCGCGGCATTGAAAGCATCGTCGTGGAAAGGCGGGACCTCAATGCCGGCGCCTCCGGGGCCAATCACGGTCTATTGCACAGCGGGGCCCGTTATGTGGCCTCGGACCCGGCCGCCGCCGTCGAGTGCCGTCGGGAAAGCCTGCGGCTCAAACAGCTAGCCCCGCATTGCATCGAGGATACCGGGGGTCTTTTCGTGGCCGTGGCCGGCGATGACGAAAGCTATATCGCCGATTTCCCCGGTTTATGCGAACGCTGTGGGATCACGGCCCAGCCGCTCGATGATCGCGAAGCCCGGGAATTGGAACCCTGCCTGTCCGAACGGCTGATCGCGGCCTATCGCGTCGCCGACGCCGCTATCGATCCCTTCCGACTGGCCCTGGACAACATGGCCAACGCCGAACAGTTAGGTGGGCGTTTATTGCGATTCACGGCGGTGATCGGTTTCACCCTGAAACATCATCGCATTCGTTCCGTCTTGCTGCGGGACGACATCAGCGGGCAGACTCAGGAAATCGAAGCCGATGTGGTGGTCAACGCTGCCGGCGCCTGGGCCGGTGAGGTGGCCGCGCTGGCCGGCGCCCGCATCCCCATGCTCTACTCCAAAGGGAGCCTCTTGGTGACCGGCACGCGCATCGCCCATCGCGTGATCAATCGTTTGCGGCACCCCGCGGATGGGGATATTCTGGTCCCCGGCGGTACGGTTTCGATCCTGGGAACCACCTCCGAGCGCAGTGCTTCGCCGGATGCCATCTACCCCGAGATCGAGGAGGTGGACCGCATTATCGATCAGGGCGCGGCCATGGTGCCGATGCTCGCAAAGGCCCGCTTCATCCGCGCCTATTGCGGCGTCCGGCCATTGGTCAGTTGCGGGGAGGCCTGCGACGACCGCAGCGTCAGCCGCGGATTTGCCCTCATTGACCACGGCCAATCGGAAGACGATCCGATTGACAATTTACTGACCATCACCGGCGGCAAGTTAACCACTTATCGATTGATGGCCGAAAAGACCGCTGACCGGGTTTGCCAGTGGCTCGGCCACGGTGATGCCTGCCGAACGCAAACGCGAGCGCTGCCCGATACCGTCGCCGGGCACTGGACCGAACCGGGTCTGGCCCCCCGAACCTGGATGGAAAAAGACGATCCCGGAGACCTCCTGCTGTGCGAATGCGAAATGGTCTCCCAGGCCGTGGTCGATGATCTGCTGCGCACCCTGGAAGGGCAGGGGGACGCAGCCAGTCTCACGGCCATCGGGCTGCGCAGCCGCATCGGCAAGGGACCCTGCCAGGGGACCTTCTGTAGCCAGCGGGTGGCCGCCTATCTCTACGATCGCGGCGTATGGCCGGATGACCGGGGCATCGACGAGCTGCGCGCGTTTATGAGGGCGCGTTGGCGGGGCCAGGAGCCTCTGCTCTGGGATATTTCCCTCGCCCAGGCCGAGCTCTTGGAGGCCACCCATTGCGGGATGTTCGGTCTGGAACTCGACCCGGCCGGCCCCGGAGGATGACCGGCGCGATCAAACCGATCGGCCGTGGATATGGCAACACGCAATGACATCACATGCCAGTTGCTCGTCATTGGCTCTGGGATGGCCGGCATGGCCGCCAGTCTATTTGCCGCCCTGCGCGGGATTGATACGATCCAGGTCGGCCCGGCCGGCACGCTCCCATTTGCCAGCGGTATGCTGGATTTTCTGGGTGTTCACCCGGTCCACACCGGCCGGTTGCTCCCCAACCCCTGGGACGGTATCACCCAGCTCAGGCAGGACGAACCCGATCACCCTTACGCCGTCATCAACGATCGGGACATGCGAACGGCCTGGAAGCTGGTTTTAGCCAATTTGACCGATGCCGGCCTGCCATACACAGCGCACCCTGATCGCAATATGCGCATGATCAGCCCGGTGGGGACGGACAAACTGACCTATGCCGTCCCGCGCACGATGATGGCCGCCGATGAAGCCCGGCGCTGCCGCCCGCCCTGCCTCCTGGTGGACTTTCCCGGACTCAAGGGTTTCAGCGCCCGTCAGATCGCCGCCAACCTGCAATCACGCTGGCCGGCGCTGCGCACGGCACGTCTCTCGATCCCCGCGCTTAAGGGCGAACTCCAACCCGAGCGCCTGGCCCGTTTCCTGGAGAATGCGGATCCTTGCCGCGAACTGGCCGATGCCATCAAAAGCCGCCTGGCGGACGCCCAGGCCGTCGGGCTGCCCGCCGTGGTGGGCCTCCATCGCGCGGCCCGCCTTTTCGACCTGATGCAGGAGCGGATCGGTGTGCCGCTCTTTGAAATTCCGACCCTGCTGCCCAGTGTTCCCGGGCGACGTCTGCGTGATGCGTTCATCCGCCAACTATCGCGGTTAGGCGTTCGCACTTGGTACCAGCACGCCGTTCAAAAAGCTCAAACCCGCCTCGGCGATGCGCTGCGCTTTCGCATCGGCAACGCCACAGATGGTTTCTGGATTCAATCCCGAGCGGCGATTCTGGCTACCGGGCGCTTTCTGGGCCGGGGTCTGCACGCCGAGCGCACCATCATCCGAGAGAACCTCTTTGATTTGCCGGTTCATCAGCCCGGCAAGCGGGAGCAATGGCACCACAAGGATTTGCTCCACCCGGAAGGCCACGCGATCAACAGAGCCGGCCTGATGGTGGATGCGCGGTTTCGTCCCGTGGACCAAGACGGGCTGCCCCGCCATCTCCACCTGTTTGCCGCCGGGTCGATTCTAGCCCACCAGGACTGGGTCCGTCAAAAATGTGGCAGCGGGCTGGCCATTACCAGCGCCTATGCTGCCGTGGCCGCCTGCGCCAAGCTAGCACGCGATAGGGAGGGGGCCCTTTCACCATGACGACCGCCACCATTGCCTACAGTGCCCTGTGCATTGCCGTGCTCGGCAGCCTCTGGCGGTTCGG
>JASFTA010000137.1:0-5417 GCA_050114115.1 Desulfobacterales bacterium
TCACGTAGTTGCGCGGCCCGCTCGAAGGCCAATTCGCGGGCCGCTTGATCCATGGCCCGGCGAATATTCTTGATCAGATCCGGTGTGCGACCCCTTAAAAACATGACGACTTCGTTGACGATATCCCTGTAGAAGTCGGTATCGACGTCCAAGCAGCAGGGTCCGTAACAGGCACCCATCTGATGGTGCAGACAGGGTCTTGTGCGGCTGGCGAATTCGCGATTTTTGCACTTGCGCAACTTGAATGTCTTGTTGATGATTTTAAGGGTTTCGCGGGCGGCCTGAGCGGAGGCATAAGGGCCGAAAAAAAGCGCCCCGTCCGGCTTGATCTGACGGCCGATGGTCAAGTTGGGATAGGGATGGCGCACGTCGAGGCGCAGCACCGGATAGCGTTTGTCATCTTTCAGGACCACATTGTAACGCGGGCGATAGCGCTTGATCAGATTGGATTCGAGCAGGAGCGCTTCTTTTTCGGACGCGGTGACAATGGTTTCGAGATCCGCTATCCGGGTCACCAACGTCCGGGTTTTGGGGTCGACCTGATCGGTTCGGGCAAAATAGCTGGCCAGACGCTTTTTTAGATCCTTGGCCTTGCCGACATAAATGACCTTCCCATCGGCGTCCTTCATCAGATAGACGCCCGGCCCGCCGGGAGCCTGCAACCATTTGGTTTTCAATTCCGAAGTGACCATTGACGTTCAACACCACCGCTGCGAAATGACCGGCTTGGCTGGCCGGTAGTGAGGCTCCTCCCGCAGAGTGGGAGGGCCCAGGTAGCCCCCGGAGTGGGCATATCAATCTGTTCGGCTTTTAGGTTTTTCCCCTTTGTCCCGCGCCGGGCATCGATGTGGCGACGCGCAGGATTAAGCGGGACATGGCGGTTTCTTTTGATTACGTTTCTTTTCCCGCAAAAGAAACGTAACAACCCCATAAAAATACCCCGGATCGTTAGTTCCCCGCCGGATCCTCCACCAGAGGTGGCGGGTTTAGATCAGAACTAACAGCTGTTGAAAACGATTGCCCTTGGCCATACGGTGCTAAAATCCTCCTCAAAATGCTCATCGATTGAACATAAACTGCGCGTTTTCGTCCGATTTTGGCCTGCCGGGCCGGCGCTCATGGCATTTTCCCACTAACTGTTGAGGTCTGGCCGTCAAATACCAGCTGGGTTCGCAGCCATTGGATCCGATCCCTTATTTTCGCCGCTTTTTCAAACTCCAAGTCGCGGGCGGCCTGGACCATGGTCTTCTCAAGGGACGCGATATGGCTTTCCAGCTCAACGGCCGTCTCGAAAACCGCGGCCGGCTCGCGAATCACCGTCTCAGCGTCTTCCGGCTCGCCACGCAAGGCATCGAATACCGAAAATATTTCCTTGTTGATCGATTGCGGCGTGATGCCCTGACGTCTGTTGTGGTCCTGCTGAAGCTGGCGACGGCGTTCGGTTTCATCCATCGCGGCCTGCATGGCGGCGGTCACCTTGTCCGCGTACATAATGACCTCGCCGTTCACGTTGCGGGCCGCGCGGCCGCAGGTCTGAATCAGCGAGCGATTGGAACGCAGGAAGCCCTCTTTGTCGGCATCCAGGATGGCCACCAGGGAAACTTCCGGAATATCCAGCCCCTCGCGCAATAGGTTGATGCCGATCAAAACATCGAATTGGCCTTTGCGCAGGTCGCCGATGATTTCCATGCGCTCCAGCGTCGAGATATCCGCGTGCAGGTAACGCACCTGCAGCCCGAGATCGCTGTAGTATTCGGTCAGGTCCTCGGCCATGCGCTTGGTAAGGGTCGTCACCAGAACACGTTCCGAGCCCGCAATGCGTTTCTGAATCTCTTCGAGCAGATCGTCAACCTGTTGAGCCGCCGGGCGGACCTCAATCTTCGGATCGAGCAGCCCGGTCGGCCGAACGATCAGTTCAACCGGCGGGCCACCGGCGGCCTTTAATTCATAGTGCGCGGGGGTGGCTGAAACATAGACCACGCGCTTGAAACGGGCGGTCGATTCATCGAATTTCAAGGGACGGTTATCCAGGGCCGAGGGCAGCCTGAAACCATACTTGACCAGGGTTTTCTTGCGAGATCGATCACCGCGGTACATTCCGCCCAACTGGGGCACGCCGATATGGCTTTCGTCGATAAACAGCAGATAATCTTCGGGGAAATAGTCCAGCAGCGTGGGCGGTGGCTCGCCGGGTCTGCGCCCCGTCAAGTGCCGGGAATAGTTCTCAATGCCGTTGCAATACCCGAGCTCCTGAATCATTTCCAGATCGTAGAGGGTACGCTCTTCGATGCGCTGGGCTTCCAGGTAGCGTTTTTCCTCGCGATAGAAGGCCACGCGCGCTTTCAATTCGGCCTTGATGGTTTCGGTCGCCCTTTTGAGGGTACGTTTCTGGGTCACATAATGACTGGCCGGGAAGATCGCCGTGCGCGTCAGGTTGTTGAACACCTTTCCGCGCAAGGGATCGATTTCGGCAATCCGATCGATTTCATCCCCAAAGAATTCGACCCGCAGAGCAACGTCCTCTTCGTAGGCCGGATAGATTTCGACCCGGTCACCCCGCACCCGGAAGGTGCCCCGATGGAAGTCGACATCATTGCGTTCGTAGTGGATCTCGATCAGACGGCGCAGCAGGGTATCGCGCTCCATCACCGCATTGGTCTCGATATCCACCCGCATGCCAAGATAGTCCTCGGGGGCCCCGAGCCCATAGATGCAGGACACGCTGGCCACCACGATTACATCCCGGCGTGACAGAACCGACCGGGTGGCCGAGTGCCGCAACTTGTCGATCAATTCATTGATGGAGGAATCCTTGGCAATATAGGTATCGCTGGCCGGGATATAGGCTTCCGGTTGGTAATAATCGTAATAGCTGACAAAATACTCCACAGCGTTGTGGGGGAAAAAAGACTTGAACTCACTGTAGAGTTGAGCGGCCAATGTCTTGTTGGGGGCGATCACGAGGGTCGGCACCCCGATACGGGCGATGACGTGGGCCATGGTGAAAGTTTTGCCGGAGCCCGTGACGCCCAGCAGAACGTTGTGGGGGGCGTTTGCGTGCAATTGTTGTGTCAGCTGGTCGATGGCCCGGGGCTGGTCTCCGCGGGGCGTCATTTCGGAAACAAGTTTGAAGGGTGAACGCATGGCCGCTAACCTGATTCCAGCATGGCGATGCACATGGCGGCAATCCCTTCCCGTCGCCCCAAATATCCAAGACCCTCGGTGGTTGTGGCCTTGACACTGATTCGATCAACAGGGATTGCGATAACTGCGGCCAAGCGGCCACGGATTTGTGTCCGGAACGGTTCGATCCGTGGGGCCTGGGCGACGATGGTCGCATCGAGTTGCCGAACCAGGAGCCCCTCCCGGGCAACCCGTTCGACGGTTTGTTCAAGCAGGATCAGGCTGGAAACATCCCGGTAGACCGGGTCCGTGTCCGGAAAATGTTGACCGATATCACCCAGCACCGCCGCCCCTAAGATGGCATCGCAAACGGCGTGGGTGAGGACATCGGCATCGGAATGGCCCTGCAACCCCAATTCAAATGGAATTTCCACCCCACCGAGGATAAGTTTGCGTTCGGGGACGAGTCGATGAATGTCATAGCCCATTCCAATTCGCATCAGTCGATCACTCCATCTGCGGTTGTTGATTCACCTGAGGCGCACAGGCATCCCCGCGCTGTCGTGCGGGTGCAAGCCCCACCCGGGGAAGATAACGATCCTAAAAGGGCAGACGATTCGGAGCCCAACCGCTATCAGCATGGCAGGCGGGTCTCAGGGACTGCCCGCTTGTGGTGTGTGGCCGTCTGCAGGGACCATTGCCCATAACATACGCCCTGTTCGGCGTAAAGCGGATCGCGGCTTAAGCGTTTCCCTTTTTTGTCGATATGGATTATAGTGTGGCGCAAATCAGCCTTCAAGCGTCGACGGTCAACGATTCGGCGCCATGATGACGAGGCCCTTTCCGTTCGGCGCGCCCAGCGCCCGCACGGCAGTCGCCCTCAGCGGATAAAACCCATTACCTGTGGATATGATTGGCCCCATGTCATTTCAAAAGCTGCACCGCATCGAATATAAATCTCCCGATCTCGAGGCCCTGACCCAACAGTTCACCGTGGTGGACATGCATTTTCACAGTCACTATTCGGACGGACACGACGCGGTTCCCGAAATAGCCGCGCAGGCCAGTGAATTGGGCATCGGCATCGCCGTTACCGACCATAACGAAATCCGCGGCGCCATGGAACTGGCGAAACATGAGGGGCTGCTGTCAATCCCCGGCATAGAGGTGACTTCGGTTGAAGGTTCACACCTGCTGGCTTATTTTTATTCCCTCAAGGATCTGGAGCACTTCTATCTGACCGCCGTGGTGCCTTTCATGGGCGCGGACGTCATGAGTTCGACCACGCGCGAGATGGAAGCCTTAATTGAGGCCGCTCGCCTCTATTCGGCCGTTGTCGTTCTGCCCCATCCTTACAGTGCCGCTTACACCGGTGTTCACAATTCGTACTTCTCGCAAGAGAGGCTGCAGCATATTTATGACATGGTCGATGGCATCGAAGTCATCAACGCCGAAAACACGAACAAATGGAATCTCAAGAGCACGGTGCTGGGCTTTAATCTGGCCAAGGGTGTCACGGGCGGCAGCGATGGCCATCGCTTATCCCAAATGGGCAAATCCGTCACCCTGGCGGCGAGTGGGACAAGCCGCGAAGCCTTCCTGAACGCACTCAGAGCCGGCTTGACCAAGGTCGTCGGCAAGGAGATCGACCTGCTGCGCAAGGTTACCTCCAATACCCTGAAGTTAAGGTCTAACATGCGTAACTATCCTGATTTGATAGATAAAAACATTAGGTACAGCTACGCTGTTTTCAAGTCTAAAAGACAGTCCCTCCGGCACAGCGTCATGCGCGGTTTGAATGGCCGCATACGCAAAACCGGCTGAGATCGTACTCGCGCATCACTACGCCCGGAAACGAATCCAAGGGATTGGTTCCGATTTTCTGCCGTGATCCGACCGGCAGTCAAGCGACCCTGCCGACCCCGCACACGGCGCCCAAAGCGGCTGTTTGATGATCTCCTTGACCATGCGACCCCCCAGCGGTATAAAACACCTGCCATTTTATAGTTAACACTAAATTAATATTTTTCGACCTTGCAGAGGACACCGGACCAACGTGAACATCCAATCCTATGTCGACCAGGCGCTGGCGCGGGAGAATCAAGCCCTCAACGAATATGAATCGAAACAGGTGCTCGAGGCGGCCGGACTCGCGCTGCCGGAGGAAATCCTGGCGCTGTCCCCGGGAGACGCCCTGGCCGCCGCCGGCCGTTTGGGTTTCCCGGTGGTCCTGAAGGCCGTCGGCCATCGTCTCGTGCATAAATCCGACCGGGGACTGGTGCATACCGGGCTCC
>JASFTA010000138.1:0-5371 GCA_050114115.1 Desulfobacterales bacterium
TATACAGCAGACCGCCGCGGCCGGTGATGGCTTGATTCCCGGGATGGAAGTCGATCAATCCCGGTTCCCCGAGGGGGATGCCCTGGAGTGTGAGCTGCGTTCGTTCGTCCAGGCCGTCGCCCAGCGCCGTGAACCTGAGGTAACCGGTGAAATGGGCTACCAGGCCTTGGCAATCGCCCTCAACGTCATGGAGCAGATTGATGATGCCACCCGTCGCTTCGGCGCCTTCTGAGCAGCCCCGGCATCCATCCATCATGATCGTATCCGGCGAAGCTTCCGGTGATCTGCATGGCGCCAAACTGGCTGAAGCGCTGCGGGCCTCTGACGGGCGATTGTCGCTGTTCGGCATCGGTGGTACCAAGATGCAGGCGGCCGGTGTGCGGGTGGCGGTGGATGCCCGGCAATTGGCCGTGGTCGGCATTACCGAAATCGGTGCCAAACTGCCCGGCATCCTGAGAGGCTGGCGGGCCGCCTGCCGCCTGCTGGTGGATTATCGGCCGGATCTGCTGATCCTGATCGACTTTCCGGACTTCAATCTGCGTCTGGCACGCTTTGCCAAGCGACGGCAGATCAAGATTCTCTACTACATCAGCCCCCAGATCTGGGCCTGGCGGCGTCAGCGGGTCAGGCAAATTCGCCGCCTGGTGGACCACATGGCGGTTATTCTACCGTTCGAAGCCGCGTTTTATCGGCGTCACGGCGTGCCGGTTTCGTTCGTGGGCCACCCCCTGCTGGATCAGCCGATGCCATCAACGCGCATCGATCGGCATGGCCCCCCGGACCAGCCACCCACCATCGGTCTGCTGCCGGGCTCGCGCGACAGTGAAGTTAGCCGCCTCCTGCCGCCTTTATTGGGTGCGGCCGTCCGCCTGCAGCGCCGCATAGCGGCGCGTTTTCTGCTTTCCCGGGCCGAAAGTGTCACCCCCCAGCTCGTCGATCGGATCATCACAGCGCATTGCAGCGGCCTGCGTCTGGAAATTCGCGACGGTGCCCCCGCAAGCGTCTATCAGTCGTCCGACCTGATCATCGCGGCCTCCGGTACCGCGACCCTGGAGGCCGCCCTGTACGCAACCCCAATGATCATCGTCTATCGGGTATCATCCCTGAGCTATCATTTGGGCAAGGCCTTGATAAGGGTTCCGCATATCGGCCTGGTCAACCTGATTGCCGGCCGGCGTATCGTGCCCGAACTGATTCAGCATGATGTCACTTCCGAAGCCATTGCCGAGCGTGCGCTCGACCTTTTGAGGCATCCATCCGAGCGTGCCCGCATGCGTTCGGATCTGACCGCGGTGCGCAAGCGGCTCGGCACGGCCGGGGCCTCGGACCGGGTGGCCCGGATTGCGCTTGATCTGGTGGCCTCCGCCCCGCCGTCGGCAGTCTCATGCGATCCCGAGGGGATACCGGCCCCATGTCTGTGATGCCGCGCTGGGAACTCAAACCCCGTCACCAGGAACTGCTGGCCATGGTCAAGTCCTATCGCCGGGATTTGAGCCTGGCCGGTGGATGCATGGTGGTCGCCGCTGCTTGCGAGGGGGCCACCGCCTACCTGATCAAATACGCCGTTGACGAAATTTTTATCGCGCGCAATGAGTGGTGGCTGCGCATGATCCCGCTGGCCGTGATGGCGGCTTTTTTTCTCAAGAGCTTCAGCACCTACGGACAGGGCTATCTCATGCACCGGGTGGGGCGCGGGATCATTCGCAAGCTGCGCAACCGCATGTACGACCGAATCCAGGATCTGCCCCTCCAATTTTTTCAAGAGGAGAAAACCGGGGGGTTGATTTCGCGCCTGACCAACGATGTGAATATCGTCCGTTCGATGGTCTCCAATGCCGTTACTTCTTCGCTGAAGGAAGTCTGCACGGTCGTGGTCCTGGTGGTCGTCATGTTTCAGCTGGACTGGGAAATGGCCCTGCTGGCGTTTGCCGTATTGCCTTTTGCCTTCTTTCCCCTGATCCGTTTCGGGCGGCGTATCCGCAAGCTCAGCACGCGTGGGCAGGAAGCCACAGCGGAAATGAGCGCATTCCTGCACGAGACGATTGCAGGCGCCAAGATTGTCAAAGCTTTTGGCATGGAGGCCTACGAAAAGCAGCGCTTTTTCGATCGGACCGCGCGTCTCTACCGCATCGATATGCGTGAAGCCAAAATCGAAGAGATGACCTCGCCTTTGATGGAGTTTATTGCCGGGGTCGGCATCGCGGTGGCGATTTTCTACGGTGGCTACCGGGTATTGAACGGCGACCTGACGCCCGGTACCTTTACCGGGGTGATCACCGCTATTTTGAGTCTATACCGGCCGATCAAGCGGATCAGCAAATTGCACAATGCCGTCCAGCGGGGACTGGCCGCCTCGGATCGTATTTTCGACATCCTGGAGCGCAAGCCCGAAGCCCGGGAGGCCGCCTCACAGCTGACGTTTGATTCGCCCCCCCGGGTGATCGCCTTCGAAAACGTCTCGTTTTGCTATGACCCCCCAAACGGCGTGTCGGTTCTGCAGGACATCAACCTGGAAGCCCGTTCCGGGCAGGTGATTGCGCTGGTGGGCATGAGCGGCGGGGGCAAAACATCGCTGGTGAATTTGATCCCCCGTTTCTACGACGTTACGGGCGGTTGCATCCGGATCGATGGTCAGGATACCCGGCAATTTTCGCTGGCCGCCCTGCGCCGTCAGATCGCCATCGTGACCCAGGAGCCGATTCTGTTCAACGAAAGTTTGCGGGCGAATATCGCTTACGGTAATCGCCAGGCCACCGAGGCGCAGATTCGGCAGGCCGCCCGGACGGCCTATGCCTACGATTTTGCGAACGCTCTCCCGCAAGGGCTGGAAACGCGTATCGGAGAGTTGGGCTCACGGCTCTCTGGCGGCGAAAGGCAGCGCATCTGCATCGCCCGCGCGCTGCTTAAAAACGCGCCGATCCTGATCCTCGATGAGGCGACCTCGGCCCTGGATTCGGAGGCCGAAATCCTGGTGCAGAAAGCCCTCGAAAACCTGATGCAGGGGCGCACGACTTTCGTTATCGCCCATCGGCTTTCCACCATCGTGCATGCCGACCACATTGTCGTGCTGGTGGGCGGCCGCATTGTGGAAGAGGGCTCTCACGACGCGCTGCTGGCGCGTCGACGTGAATATTATAAACTCTACCAGATGCAGTTTGGTGGTCATTCTGACAATGGAATCCCCACCCCCGGGGCCTGAACCCCGACAGGGTCTGCATCCTCAGCCGGCGTCCCAATGAAGATTGCCAACCGCTACATTCTGCGCGGCGTCATGACACCCTTGCTGGTGAATCTTCTTTTTTTCACCTTTATTTTCCTCATGGGCAAAATGCTCAAGATCACCAAATTGATCATCAACTACCAGGTCGACGCCGGTGTGATCGGTTTGCTTTTGCTCTATTCCGTGCCCCACTTCCTGGTTTTTGTGCTGCCCATGTCGGTGATGATGGCCATTCTGCTGGCCTTTACGCGCATGTCCGCCGACAATGAAATCATGGCCCTTAAATCCGCTGGTGTCAGTCTTTATAAAATGATGCCGGCGGCCCTCATCGTCGCCGCTGGCGGCATGCTGGCCACGCTGATGATGACGGTTCATGGGATGCCGCAGGGCAAACTCGCCATCAGACAACTGACCTATGCCACGCTGGCCGCCCATGCCAACGTGGGGCTCAAGGCGCGCACCTTCAACGACCGCATCGATAAAGTGACCCTGTATGTCAACGCCATCGAAACCCAGACGATGCGTCTAACGGATGTGTTCATCGAGGACCGGCGGGATCCTGCGGCTGTAAACACAATCGTGGCGCCGGACGGTCAACTGATCCGTGTGCCGGAGCGTCGCGCCATACGCCTGCGCCTATACAACGGTTTGATCAACCAGGTGAAGCGCGGCTCGCATTCAGCCAGCAGCCTCTATTTTTCGACCTACGATATCGAATTCGATCTGAAGCAAGCGGCCAAGCTTGCCAGCGACCGGGAAAAAGATGAGGACGAGATGACCCTGACGGAGCTCAAAGCGTATATTATCAGAGCGCGGGGCTATCCGGATGCCTACCGTGACGCGCTGGTTGCATATCACGCCAAATTTTCGATACCGGCCGCCTGCCTGGCGCTGGGAATCCTGGCCATCCCGCTGGGGGTCGAACTGAAATCCCGCCGCAAGTCGGCCGGACTGGGTATGGGGCTTATCGTTTTTGTGGCCTACTATCTAATGATGACCGCCGGCCGGGTGACGGGAGAAATGGGCCTGGTCCATCCTCTATTGGGCCTCTGGGTGCCGAACGTGTTTTTCGGGATCATCGGGGTTGTGATGCTGGTCCGCAGTGCCAACGAAAAACCGCTCTACTGGATGGACGGCCTGCGCGCGCTGGGATGGGCGATGGTACGGTCCATCGCCCGCTTGATGCGCCGGCGGGCCCAACGTGTGGGGTAATTCGTTTAGCTGCCACCAAAGCCTATGACCATTATCGACCGCCATATTATCCGTGAGATCCTCCGCTATTTGTTGTGGATTCTGCTGTCGGTTACGATGATCTATATGCTGGCCGATTTTTTTGAAAAAATCGATAAGCTGATGGCGTCGGGGCTGCCTCTGCATAGAGCAGTGCTGTATTTCATCTCCCGGATCCCCTTCGAACACCTTATTCCGGTCAGCACCCTGATCTCCGTGCTGGCGGTATTCGGCTTGATGCATAAGCACAACGAACTGACCGCGCTCAAAACCAGTGGTGTCAGTATCTACCGCTGCATCAAAGCCCCGCTGATCGTCGGTGTCGGGGCCAGCCTGTTCATGATCCTTTGCGCGGAGATGTTCCTGCCGATTCTGCGATCGACGGCCAATCGCTACTGGTCGGAAGCCGGCCAAGAGGTCCACCGATCGTCACGCAAGCAGGATATTTGGTTGCGGGGTACTGACCAAATCGTCCACATCCGGCATTTTGATGCTGCGAAGGCGCGCGCCGCGGACGTGCGTATCAGCTTCTTCGATGGGCGGTTTCGTTTGACGCGACGATTGGAAGCGCGCCGGGTTGTTTTAAAGGAAGCGCGATGGTTCTGCCATGATGTGCTGGAGCAGATCTTGGAACCGACCGATGGCAGTTCCACCCTCGTGCATCACGACCGTATGGACTTACCGGCCTATTTTCAGATCGAGGAGCTGAAACACGGCATTCGCGCCGCCAATGAAATGGGCCTGTTGGAACTCGGAGATTATATACAGACCGTCGCGTCCGAGGGTTATGATACCACCGCCCTGCGGGTGGACTGGCAGGCCAAGATCGCATTCCCGCCGGTATGCGTCCTGCTGGCGGTGATGGCCGCCGCGATTGCCGGGCGGACCCGTCGCCAGGAAGGTCTGGCCATCGTGGTGGTT